>JALONX010000153.1 GCA_025454695.1 Chloroflexaceae bacterium | reverse complement strand
CTGGAAGCCGCAAACACGCTGATGGACGTGTCCAAAAAGAACCGGACACGTTGTGCCACGATAGCCACCGAATGAATTCGGCGTCTGGAAGCCGCAAACACGCTGATGGACGTGTCCAAAAAGAACCGGACACGTTGTGCCACGATAGCCACCGAATGAATTCGGCATCTGGAAGCCGCAAACACGCTGAAGCGTGTTGACTCTGAGTCTGTCCAGGGTAATTAGAAAAACTTCATTAGCGTGTTGCCACGATAGCTGTTTGGATTATTTGGATTATTCTGTAAAGACTTATTATCAATACTGTGTTGGCCGTGAAACTGAATTCACTTTCGCCCGCGACGGTTCTTGGTTCCCTTCGACTGCGCGGTTCGTGAGCTTGTCGAACGGCAGGGCAGGCTTGGTTCTTGGTTCTACTGGATCAGCTGTATTTCTTCTAAGACAAGGTTTCAGAATTAGCCGATTTACTTAACAGTTTGCCACCTACACATTGATTGCGAGAGCGAAATCCTGTAAATCCTGTAAATCCTGTCAGAACCTTGTCTAATGAACATAAGTTCAGCGGCGAGAAGGCTATCACTCCCCCATCGCCCCGTCGGTCAGCTCGCGCAGAATGTCGGCGTGGCCGTTGTGGCGGGCCATCTCCTCCACCATGTGAACCAGAATCCAGCGCAGGCTCTGCTGGCGGCCCGCCATTTTGGGCATGTCGTCGGGCTGGGCCGCCGCAATAATGGTGTTGGCGCGGGCGATTTCATCGTTGTACAGCGCGATGATTGCCTCCACCGTCTCGTCTGGCTCCACCCGCCAGTCGGCGTCCGGGTCTTCTTGCGACCAGGGGAAGGGCACCGCTTCGCCCGCGAAGACCGCCCGCAGCCACCAGCGATGCACCAGGGCGGTGTGCTTGAGCAGCCCCAGCAGGGTGGTGTTGGAGGGCAGCAGTTTGCGGGTGGCCTGTTCTTTCGTCAGGCCGCTCACTTTCCACAGCAAGGTTTGCTGATGGAAAACCAGAAAAGCCGCTAACATGTCCCGTTCACTGGCCACATAGGGCGGGTCGGTGCGGGTGTCGTCACTCAACGCGAGCCTCCTGATTGCAGATTGCTGATTGCTGATTGCAGATTGTAGATGAGCTAGTTTACGCAGTACGCAGTACGCAGTACGCACTACGCACTACGCTCATCCCATCAACCCAAGATAATAGCGATCAAACGCCCACAACAGCCCTTCCTGCTGAGCATAGGGGCCGGGGGTGTAGGCGCGGGAAGCCACACCGAGTTGCGAGAGTTCACTGACGTGCCAGTCCTGCTGGTTGGTCATATCCCAGAACTCCACCGCGTCGCGGGCATCGAAGTCGGTTCGGGCCATCGTCGCCGGGTCGAAGAGCCATTCGCAGATAATGCGGGTTTCGCCCGGCCCCTGCGGCCAGAGCGTGTGGGCCATCACATAGTCCGGGTGCATGCTCAGCAGCATATTGGGCATAATCGAGTAGTAGTAGACCCGCGCCAGATCCGCGCCGCTGACGCTGCCCACCGGCGGGCGGGGCGTGTGGCCGCTGGTGGTCATGCTGTCGTGGTTCAAATCCATATAGCCGCCGAGAAAGGGGCCTTCGCTCAAGTCGTTGCGCCCGCTCTGCCAGGGCGAAAGCTCCACCAGTTTGGGGTGAATCAGCGCACAGTGGTAACACTCGGAATAGTTCTGGAAGATCAGTTTCCAGTTGGCCTGAACGTTGTATTCGATGCACTGACCGACGCGCAAGTTCCCCATCTGCCATTGGGGGAAGCGCTGCAGCAGCGGTGCAAAAGCATGTTCAAACGGCTCCGGCGTCGCAGCCAGGTTGACGAAGATGAAGCCTTCCCACTCGGCCACGCTGGCCTGGTGCAGTGGATAATCGTTTTTGTCGAAGCCCGCCACCTCCTGCATCATGCGGGCCGCCAGCAAGCGCCCGTCCAGGCCATACGTCCAGGCGTGGTAGGGGCACTGAATGCTCTCGTTGAAGCTGCCACTCTCGGTGGTACACATGCGGGTGCCCCGGTGGCGGCACACGTTGTAAAGAGCGTTGATACTGCCCTGCCGGTCGCGCACGATGATGAGATTTTCGGGGCCAATGCTGATCAGGAAATAGTCGCCGGGGTTGGGCAGCTGTTCGGCCCGCCCCACCAGCATCCACTGCCGGGTGAAGATACGCTCCATTTCCTGCTGAAACAGAGCGTTTGAGGTGTAGTAGCGGCCCGGCAACGTGAACGCCCCCTGGTCAACAGCAGCCCTGGTGTAAACGGTCATAAGCACCTCAGAAAAAGTATGAAGTATGAAATATGAAGTATGAATAAAGCCGTGCTGTGTGCTGCGTAATCTACAATTCCTCTGCGTCTCTGCAACTCTGCGCCTCTGCGTTCCTGTCCGGTCAATCTGCAATCACAACACCCGCTCCAAAAAGCGCCGGGTGCGTTCGTCGCGGGGGTTCTCCAGGCACTGTTCGGGCGTGCCTTCTTCCACAAACAGGCCGCCGTCCATAAAAATCACCCGGTCGGCCACCTCACGAGCAAAGCCCATTTCATGCGTCACCACCAGCATGGTCATGCCGTTGCGGGCCAGGTTTTTCATCACCTCCAGCACCTCGCCAGTCAATTCCGGGTCAAGGGCCGAGGTCGGCTCATCAAACAGCATCACCTGGGGCTGCATGGCCAGGGCCCGGGCGATGGCCACCCGCTGCTGCTGCCCGCCGGAAAGGGTGCTGGGGTAGACATCACGTTTGTCGGCCAGTCCCACCTGGGCCAGTAGTGCTTCGGCCAGGGCCACGGCGGACTCACGCTGCTGGCGCTTCACAACGAGCGGTGCTTCAATCAGGTTTTCCAGCACGGTTTTGTGGGGAAAGAGGTTAAACTGCTGAAAAACCATGCCCACCCGTTCGCGTAGCTCGCGCAGGTGGCGCTTGTGTGCGCCGCTCCGTTCGCCCGCAGGCACCGTAATTCCGGCGACGCTGATTGTACCAGCATCTGGCTCTTCTAAAAAGTTGATGCAGCGCAGCAGCGTGCTTTTGCCCGAACCGGAACGCCCGATCAGGCAGAGCACCTCGCGGGGCGCAACCGCCAGATTGACGCCCTTCAGTACCTCCAGCTCACCGAAGCGCTTGTAGAGATGTTCGACTTGAACTATCGGAGCAGCCATAACGAGTTACGAGTTACGAGTTACGAGTGACCGGAACTGCTCCGCGAAGGGCGCGAAGGCAGAACACCTCACCTTGTCACCTTGTCACCTTGTCAGCAAAACTGCCAACTGCCAACTGGCAATCGCCAACTGCCAACTGATCTCACCCCTGCTCCTGATGCCGATCACTGCGGGCCATGCGTTTTTCCAGCAGCGATTGGCCGAAGGAGAAAACGATGGTAAGCAGCCAGTACCAGAGGGCGGCCACGATCAGCGCCTCAAAAAAGGCCTGGCGCGGGTTGCCCGCCTGTCGGGCCAGCTGCATCAGTTCGCCCAGGCCAATGGCGCTGGCCAGCGAGGTATCCTTCTGCATGGCGATAAACTGGTTGCCAATGTCGGGCGTGATGATGCGAAAGGCCTGCGGCAGCACAATTCGGCGCATGGTTTGCCAGGGCGTCATGCCGAGGGCATAGGCCGCCTCCGTCTGCCCGCGCCCCACCGCTTGAATGCCAGCGCGGAAAATTTCGCTCATGTAGGCCCCGTAGTTGAGACTCAGGGCGATGGCGGCGGAGGTGAAGGCATCAAAAATCAGCCCCACCCTGGGCAGCGCGGCGTAGATAAACAGAAACTGCAAAAAGAGCGGCGTGCCCCGCATCAGCGAGATGTACAGCCCGGCCAGGCTGTTGAGCGGAGCCACCCGCGACAGGCGGGCCAGGGCCGCGAGTAACGCCAGCGTACTAGCGCAGACAATCGAAACCAGGGCCAGTTGCAGCGTCATCAGCACGCCGCGCGAGATAAAGGGCCAGAACTCAGCGATGAAGTTGGTATTCAGGACAATGGTGCGAATCTGGATCGGGCCGATGGAGAACTGCACCCCACTAAAAAAGAAGAGCAGCAGAGCCAGCCAGATGCACCACCAGATCAGCAGCGCGGTGCGAAAGGGCACCCGCAGGCGGCGGGGAGCTGATGGTGTGGGCAGTTTGGAGGCTCTGGAAGCCATGGCGAGTGACGAGTGACGAATGACGAGTGACGAATGAAAGAAATATCTCTCGCAAAGACGCAAAGGACGCAAAAGGTTTGTGTGTTTCTACTTTTCTGCGTTCCTTTGCGAGCTTTGCGCCTTTGCGAGAGCTACAAATGCAAGCTTTGTGCGAGCTACTGCTTGCTGGTCAGGTCAACGCCGTAGTACTGCATCGAAAGGCGGGTCAGGGTGCCGTCGGCCCGCATGGCTTCAATCGCCGTGCTGATCTCGGCCTGCAAGCTGGCTGAGTCCAGTGGACTCTTGAGGTCAAGGGCCACCGCCAGGGCCTCATAGTAGACTGGTTTACCCAAAATTTTTAGCGGTGCGCCTTCTTTGATGGCGTTTTCGGCAGTGGGTAGGGCCGTCAGCACGGCGTCGAGGCGGGTGCCGTTGCCGAGCTTCAGATCGTCAATCGCCAGCAGGTCGGTGTCGTACACGCGCACGGTGGCCTGGGGCGCAGGCACAGCGATGGTCTCGCCTTCTAGTTGCAGGTTGCCTTCCAGGTAGCGCTGGTAGGTGGTGGCGGTGCCCACGCCCACGTTTTTGCCCGCCAACTCCTCCACCGTGGTAGCCGTACTGTCGTTATGCACTACAAACGCGGCGGGGGTGTAGTAGTAGGGCGTGGTGAAGAGCAGGGCCTGCTTGCGCTCGGCGGTGATGGTCATCGAGCCAACGTTGATGTCCCAACGGCCATTCCAGGTGCCCGCCGTGATCACGTCGAAGCTGATGTCGAGAAATTCGGCCTGCACACCGAGCCGTTTGGCGATCTCGCGGCCTACCTCAATGTCAAAACCCTCCCAGGAGCCATCGGCGTTTTTGAAACTCTGGGGCTTATAATTAGCATCTGTAGAGATCCGTAGCGTGCCGCGCTGCTTGACTTCGGCCAGCAGATCGTCGCTTGCCGTCGCGTTTGCTGCCGGAGCAGCGGTGGGGGCGGTCGTGTTTGCTGCCGGAGCAGCGGTGGGGGCGGTCGCGGGGGCGGCCTGGCCACATGCTGCCAACAACAATGTCAGCAACCCGAATACCAGCACCAACGAAAAAGGCTTCACACAAGACTGGGGCATTGGTTCCTCCTGATGCGTCGCACTGCACGCCAGCACGCAGCCGTTTGGATGGCGACAGTGCCACGGACGGAGGTTGTAGCGGTACAGGGCGAACGCCTACGTTGCGTTACAACACGGGATATTCGCGGGTGCGCCAATTATAACGTGCTGGTTCGGTATGTCAAGAAGATGTTAAGAGGATTTTGGATTTTGGATTTTGGATTGACTGAATACGCAATACGCAGTACGCAGTAGTTTTCACGCAGTACGCAGCACGCAGCACGCAGCACGCAGTACGTTTCACGTTTCACGTTTCACGCAGTACGAGTCTGGTTCTCGGTTCTCTCGTTCCGGTTGCCGCATAGCTGCTCCTGTGCTACAGTTAGCGGTTATGGGCAGCCTGTTGTGAATGAACAGGAAAAAGGTATGTTCAACACTGTGTTGGTTGCAAATCGAGGTGAGATCGCCCTACGAGTAATGCGGGCCTGTCGTGAACTGGGGTTGCGCTGCATTGCCGTCTATTCCGAGGCCGACCGGGGTGCGCCCCATGTGGTCTATGCCGATGAAGCCTATCTGCTAGGGCCTGGCCCTTCAACCGAGAGCTACCTCAACATTGCCAAAATCATCGAGGTGGCCAGGCAATCGGGCGCGGGCGCGATTCACCCTGGCTATGGCTTTCTGGCCGAGAATGTCACCTTTGCACAGGCCGTGGCCCATGCCGGGCTGGTGTTTGTTGGCCCGCCGCCCGAGGCGATGGAGCGCATGGGCGGCAAAACCGCTGCCCGCCGCGAGGCCATTGCCGCCGGGGTGCCGGTGGTGCCCGGCGTGCAGCATGCCCTGGCCAACGCCGCCGAAATGCGCCTGCTGGCCGACGAGTTTGGCTACCCGGTGATCATCAAGGCTGTAAGCGGCGGCGGCGGGCGGGGCCAGCGGGTTGTGCAGCATGCGGGCGAGGTCGAGGCCGCCTTCGATAGCGCCCGCCGCGAGGCTGAGGCCGCCTTCCACGACGGTTCGCTCTACATCGAAAAGTTTATGAGCAACCCGCGCCACATTGAGATTCAGGTGCTGGCCGACATGTACGGCAACGCCGTGCATCTGGGCGAGCGCGACTGTTCGGTGCAGCGGCGCAACCAGAAGTTAATTGAAGAAACGCCCTCGCCCGCCCTCTCGGCTAAACAGCGCGATGAAATGGGCGCGGCGGCGGTGCGCCTGGCCCAATCAGTGGGTTATGTCAGCGCCGGGACGCTCGAATTTATGTACCAGGACGGCCAGTTCTACTTCCTGGAGATGAACACCCGCATCCAGGTGGAACACACCGTCACCGAAATGCGCTACGGCATTGACCTGGTGAAGGGCCAGTTGCGCATTGCCCAGGGCGAAAAGCTCTGGTTCACGCAAGATGAACTTATCCCACGGGGCCATGCGATTGAGTGCCGCATCAACGCCGAAGACCCAACAGCTGGCTTTCGCCCCGCTCTGGGCACCATCGGCTCCTACGCCGAGCCGAGCGGCCTTGGCGTGCGGGTAGACAGCGGCGTGCGGGCAGGCTGGACAATCCCGCCCTTCTACGACTCGCTGCTTTCCAAACTGATAACCTGGGCCGAAACGCGGGACGAGGCGATTGCCCGCATGCAGCGCGCCTTGAAGGAATACCAGATCGAGGGCGTGATTACGACCATCCCGTTTTACCAGGCCGCCCTGGCCCACCCGATCTTTGTGGAGGGCAACGCCACCATCAACTTCATTGCGCAGCACCCGGAACTGGCGGAGCAGGCCGCCCTGTACATGGGGCCAAAACCCGACCCGCTGGCCGCCGCACCCACCGGCGAAGCCCGCACCTTCGACCTGGAGGTGAATGGCAAGCGCTTCAGCGTCAAGCTGTTTGGCGACAGCGGCGCACATGGCGAAAACGGCAGCGTGGCGGTAGCCACGGCTGCGCCTGCCGTAGCCGGGCGGCGGGGAGCAGGCAGTAACAAAAAAGCCTCGCTGCTGCCCAAGGTTGACGGCGTGATCAGCCCCATTCAGGGCCGCGTGGCGCTGGTCAAGGTCGAGCCAGGCGCGATTGTGGAGGCCGGTCAGGTCTGTTTTGTGGTGGAAGCCATGAAGATGGAAAACGAAATCACTGCACCCCACGCCGGAATTTTGGGCGAAATTCGCGTAAAGGAAGGTGTGACGGTGGAAGCAGGCGCGGTGCTGGCGACGTATAATGCACATTGAGGATGGAGATTAGAGATGAGCGATAAGCGAAAGGTCGTTGTCTCTCCAATCTCCAATTTCCAATCGCTAATCTCTAATCAGGTGAGAACATGCCAAAAGAGGGAATTACGACGCGGGAGAAGGATTACAGCCAGTGGTATTTAGACATTGTGCAGCAGGCGGGCCTGGCAGATTATGCTGAGGTTGTGCGCGGCTGTATTGTGTTTAAGCCCACAGGCTACGCTATTTGGGAGATGATGCAGCGCCAGCTTGATGACCGCATCAAGGAAACGGGCCACGAAAACGCCTATTTTCCCGTGCTGATCCCCAAAAGTTTTATTATGAAAGAAGCCGAACATGTGGAAGGCTTTGCGCCCGAACTGTTCGAGGTGACACGGATTGGCAAAGAAGAGCTGCAAGACCCCTACATCGTGCGCCCCACCAGCGAAACGATTATTGGCCACTTCTACGCCCGCTGGATTCGTTCGTACCGCGACCTGCCGCTGCTGATCAACCAGTGGGCCAACGTAATGCGGGCGGAGATGCGCACGCGGCCCTTTCTGCGCACGGCGGAGTTTTTGTGGCAGGAAGGCCACACCGTGCATGTGGATGAGGCCGACGCCGAGCGCGAAACGCTGATGATTCTGCATGATGTGTATGCCGATTTTGCCGAAAAAGAGATGGCCATGCCGGTCATCCGCGGGCGCAAAACCGAGAAGGAGAAGTTCCCTGGTGCGCTGCGCTCCTACTGCATCGAGGCGATGATGCAGGACGGGCGGGCGTTGCAGGCGGGCACTTCCCACAACCTGGGCCAGAACTTCGCCAGGGCCTTTGGCATTCAGTACACCGACCAGAACAACACCCAGCAATATGGCTGGACAACCAGCTGGGGCGTTTCCACTCGTCTCATCGGTGCGCTGATTATGGTGCATTCTGATGATGAGGGCCTGGTGCTGCCGCCGCGCCTTGCGCCCACCCAGGTGGTGCTGGTGCCGATCTACAAAAACGATACCGAACGCAGCGGCGTGATGGAGGTGGTGCAGCGACTCACGGCCGAGTGGAAAGGCAAACTGCGCTTCAAGGTGGACGACCGGGCCAACCTCACGCCGGGCTACAAATATAACGAGTGGGAGCTGAAGGGCGTGCCGCTGCGAGTTGAGATCGGCCCGAAGGACGTGGAGAAGGGCAGTGTGGCGGTGGCCCGCCGCGACATTCCCGGCAAAGAGGGCAAAAAGTTCGTGCCCCAGGCCGGACTCACCGAATACCTGGCCGGGCTGCTGGAGGAGATGCAGCAGGCTCTCTTCAACAAAGCCCTGGCCTTCCGCGAGTCGCGCACGGCACATGTGAACAACTACGACGAACTAAAGCAGCAGATCGAGCGGGGCTTTGCGCGGGCCTACTGGGCGGGCAGCAACGAAGACGAAAAGCGCATTCAGGACGAAACCCGCGCCACCATCCGCTGCATCCCGCTGGAACAGCCGGGCGTGGCGGGGCGCTGTGTCTACACCGGCAAAGAGACCGACCAGCTGGTGATTTTTGCGCGAGCGTATTGATGACCGGAGCCAGGCGTTAAACGCAGAGACGCAGAGACGCAGAGGAATTTGGTAATTTCCACGACAAGCAATGCGGTAGGGGCCAACCCGTGTTCGCCCCTTTTATATTGTCCCGCCGGTGAATATATCCACGTTGTGCTAGAATACCAACGTCGTGTTGTTTTGTTGCTATTGTGCGGAGGTAGATATGACAACGATCTCCCCTGATGATTTGCACTTAAAGGCACTGTTTAAAGAAGCACTAACTGAAGTACTCGACCAACGCCGTGACTGGTTTCTGGAACTTGTGTCAGAAGCACTTGAGGATGCGGCTCTGGTACAGGCGATTAAGGAAGGTGAAGAAACCGAGACGGTGAGCCGTGATGAGGTGTTTCGTCTGCTGGGAGCATCAGCGTGAACGTCAGCTTCAGGCGTAGTTTCGCGAAAGATCTGAGGAGAATACGGCGGGCTACGCTCCATCAACAACTTCAGGCTATCATTGAACATGTTGAAGAGGTCAGTGAACTTAACGAGATACCTAACCTCAAACGGCTAACTAGTGATGGCCCTTACTTTCGCATTCGTGTGGGCGATTACCGCATCGGCTTGATTATCGAAGCGCAAGATGTCACCTTCGTCCGCTTTTTGCACCGCCGCGATATTTACCGCTATTTCCCCTGATGGGTAAACTTCTAACTCTTTCTTTTATTTGATAGGTTATGCCCACACCCTGCCCCACATGCCACGCTGAACTCCCGCCAGACGCCCGCTTTTGCCCCGCCTGTGGCGCAGCGGTTGCCGGGCAGTTGCCCCCGCTGCCGCCCGCCGACATCGCCCCCGCCGCCACCGGGCCGACGCAGCGGCTACACGCTGCGACGCCGCGCCGCTGCCCGAAATGTAATCATCATATGGAGGGCGGTTTTATCACCGATAACAAATCGACGCTTAACACTGCTGCCGTGTTTGTCGAGGGCGAGTTTGAGCTTGGTATGTGGATTGGGTTGCCGAAGAT
>JALONX010000900.1 GCA_025454695.1 Chloroflexaceae bacterium | reverse complement strand
TTTTGGGTGATACTGTTGACAATAGCTATTCGTTCGTCAATCCGACTACAAGAAAACTCCGTCTAAGTGCTGCAGTCAAGAGATACCAGGTTGAAGATAATTGGACGCAAGTTATCCAAATTGGACGAAGTTAATTAACCGAACCGATCAATTGCTTTTTTTATGCTGCCGTCAGTGGTGCAGTCTTCCGCTACGATGGTGGCACCGCCTGGACTCGCATCAGCAACAGTGTGGTGGATGGTACGAATTCCAACGTAGAACGAATCATCAGCGCCAACGACCAGCTCTACGCCCTGGTGAACGCTGGCCCGGCCCGGCTCTTCCGCTACGATGGCGGCAGCAGTTGGACACAGATCAGCAACGACTTAACTGCAAATTGGAAGAGCAGCGGCACGGAAACGGTGGGCATCGCTTTTGGTAACGGGCAGTTTTATGTCGCCCCACGGCTGGGCAAAGTGTTTAGCCTGCCGCTGGCTGGGGGCAGCTGGGCCGACATGTCGCAAGGGCTGCCTACCGAGCCGGGCGAACCATCAGCTCAATCGGCCTTGACCATTGCGCCCGACGGCACGCTGTTTCTGGTGGTGAACCCGGCCTACAACCAGATTTTCCGTCGTGCCGCTGGTGCCAGCAGCTGGACACAGATTCTGGGCTATTCCTACGGCGCAGGTGATTTTGAGACTTTGGTGCATAGCAGCGACACGCTCTGGATGGGCGGCAACCGCCAGCTGTTGAAGGTGCAGGGCAGCGCCCGCGTGCGGCTCGACACCTATAGTGCCAGCGGGGTGGAGCTGCCGGGCCGGGTCAAGGCGATTGCAACCGACGATGACGGACGGACAATCTTTGTAGCGGCCCGTTCCGAAAACGGCCTGGGCCAGTCGGTCTATCGCATGGTGGTGAACCCGAATTTGCCCATGCAGAACAACAACCTGCCCGCCAGCACGGCCAGCTATCTTGGCAATGGCCCCAGCCCCGACGAGGCCAACGCCGTTGAGATTGGCCTGGACAGCGGCGTGGTGGTGGCGGGCCGCAGCGAGCGGGTTGAGCCGTGTGTGGCCTGTAGCGAGTTTGGGGTTGCTACCACGTTGCTGCTCGGCGGTGGCAACGGCATGCTGGTGCGGCTCGATGCCAGCGGGCGGCAGGTGCGTTCCGTCACCCGCATTGGCCAGCAGATTAATGACATGGAGATTAACCGCAGTAGCGGTGAGATTGCTCTGGCGACCGACTTTGGCCTGGCCCTGCTGAACGCTAGCGCCGACCGGGTGCTGTGGCAGCGGGCGGTGGCAGGCGGGGTGCGCCGCATCGCCGTGGGCAACGATGGCACGGTGGCCGCCATCAATGCCGACGTGGTGACAACCTACGACAGCAGCGGCAACCAGCGGGGCCAGCGCCGCCTGGAGGGCCGCTTTGTGGAGGATGTGGCGGTAGACGCGGCGAGTCAGTCGGTGTTTGTGGGCGGCTACCGCAACGACCGGCTGCCAAACGGGGTGCCCGTGCAGGTGGCCTATCTGTGGAGCTTCGACTACGGCCTGGCGGCGACGAAGTGGCAGAACTGGAGCTACCCCGGCAGCGCCCTCACCGGCAACGAGGCCGACACCAGGCTGTACCGGGTGGCCATGGGCCGTGATGGTTTGCTTTACATAACTGGAGAGAGCGCCGGTGGCAACGGCATCTACCGCTGGCAACCCCGCACGTTGGGCGCACCTGCTCCTAACGTGGAGTTCGACGCCTTCAACAAGATTGACATGTTGCGAGGTGCAGCCCACATCGGCTACTACGCCCGGCTCAACCCGGCGGACGGTACGTTGCTGGCGGGGCAGTTCATCGTGGCGCGGCTGGGCGACAATTTCGGCAACACCTTCCGCCCCCGCGCCATCGCCGCCGACGAACTAGGTTATGTCTATGTGGGCGGTGAGGCGGCTTCGGCGATTGACAACCGCAATTTCCAGCAAATCGCTGGCAAGCCAGTTGGCCCCTACAGCGGCGACAGCACGGTGCTGGTGGCGGCCCCCAACCTGCGTGCCCGCATGTACTGGACGACCTGGAACGGTGGCAACAACGCCAACGCGACGGTACGGGCGGTCGCTGCGGGCAATGGCGTGGCGGCAGCGGCCTTCGTCGCCACTCGTGGCAACCTGATTATCCACGAGCCGCTGCCGGGGCAGGGCGGGCCATCGGCGGGTATTAGCAGCGGCAACCCCGACGCCCACTTCTCGGTCTGGCCCGGCTTCCGGCGGTAGGAACATGTGACTGCGGAGAGCGCGGAGATTACAAAACCTCTGCGTCCTCCGCCGTAAAATCAAAAGTCTCATTGCTGGCAAGCTCCTTGCGGTGGCAGTGCTACCAATCTGCAATCCGCCAATCTGCAAGCTACAATCAAACGTGAGGAGTTGACGATGACGGAACAGGCTATTATTCGTGCAGAGTACCACCGGCTGGAGCGGGAATGCCACGAGATCCAGGCGCGGCTGGCCCGGGCCGAGGCGGAACTGACCCGCGTGCAGACCGACCTTGACGAGGCTCGCCACGCCCTCGACGCCATCGCCGATGGGGCCGCTAGCCCGGTGCTGATCGCCCGTGCCACCACCATCGCCATTGACCAGCGGGCACTGGCGCGGGG
>JALONX010000152.1 GCA_025454695.1 Chloroflexaceae bacterium | reverse complement strand
CGTGCCAGCATCAGGCAGCTGCGAGAGAGTGTCCATGCAGTGCGTGTGCCATGCGCCTCAGCACGAATCGCAGAGCTCATGGTGTGGTGTGCTGCTCAAGGCTCTGGCCGTTGCGTTGTAGCCCCTGGATTTCCTGCACTGATTGACTGCCGGGAACCACCAGCGCAAAGCCATTGTTGGCAACCGAAACCTGCTGCTGTGTCCCCTGGTGTGTTCGGATAAGCACGCTCACCATGTCCGGGTTCGCCACCGCGCCATAAATAATGGTCTGCCCATTGCGCTCGATCACGGCATAGCTGATGGTGGCAGGAGGTGATGCCTGACGGAATAGCTGGGCATCAAAAACACTCCAGCCAGCCCGCATTTCAACCAGGGCAAAGCCAAATTCACGCCGCAGGGGTTGGCCGGGCGGTTGCACGGTGTAGTTGTAGACCACCAGCTGCCCGCCAGGCCAGCGCTGTCGCTGAACGACCTGGAAGTTGCTGATCGTGCCACGATTATTCAGCATGTCGGCAGCGGCCTTTTCCGGCACTATGGCATAGGGGCCAATCGAACGCACCGGAAGCGGCCCACCGCTGGCGATGACGGCTACCGCACCCATTGCCAGCGCAATAAGCACGAGACCTATGCTCACGGCCACCACCATGATCCGTCGTTGATTCATCGGTTTTCTACTCGTAGTTGTTTACAAATCGTCAATCTCCAATCCTCAATCTCCAATCTCCAATCTCCAATCCCCAATCTCCAATCCCTACTCCCCAACCACCCCCGCCGCCCGCAGCGCCGCAATGCGTTCCTCGTCGTAGCCAAGCAGCTCGCGCAGCAGGGCGGCGCTGTGCTGGCCGAGGCCGGGCGGGGCGCTGCGTAGTGTGGCGGGCGTGGCGCTGAGCTTGGGCACTGGCCCCACCAGCGGCACCGGGTCGCCGTCGGCGTCGGCCAGGTGCTGCACCATACCACGGGCCAGGGCCTGTGGGTCGGCCAGGGCGGTGGGGATGTCGTTCACGGGGCCGCAGGGCACGCCTGCATCCAGCAGCGCTTCCACCCACTCCTGGGTTGGCCGCTGGCCCAGCGCCGCTTCCAGCAGCGGGATGAGCGACTCACGGTGCTGCACGCGGGCCGGGTTGGTGGCAAAGCGTGGGTCGTTTATCCAGCCCGGTTGCCCAAGCACATGGCAAAGGGCCGCGAACTGGCCGTCGTTGCCCACCGCCAGCATCAGCCAGCCGTCAGCGGTCGGCAACGTCTGGTAGGGCACAATGCTGGGGTGGGCGTTGCCGTAGCGGCCCGGTGGCCGGCCCGACACCAGGTAGGCGCTGGCCACATTCGCCAGCCAGCCCAGTTGCACATCAAACAGGGCGATGTCAATCAACTGGCCCTCGCCGCTGTGGCTGCGGTGGTGCAGCGCCGCCAGGATGGAGGTGGCGGCATACAGCCCCGCCGTGATGTCCACCACCGCCACGCCGACCTTGAGCGGCTCGCCTTTCGCTGTGCCGGTGATGCTCATCAGCCCGCCCTGAGCCTGGATCACCGCATCGTAGCCGGGGCGCTGGGCGTATGGCCCGCTTTGCCCGTAGCCAGTGATGGCGCAGTAGACCAGGCCGGGGTTGAGCTGCCGCAGCGACTCATAGCCCAGGCCCAGCCCGGCCATCGTGCCAACCTTAAAATTTTCCACCAGCACATCGGCCCGTGCGGCCAATTCGCGCACAATCGCCCGGCCTTCGGGATGCTTCAGATTCAGGGCCAGGCTCTCTTTGTTGCGGTTGGCGCAGAGGTAGTAAGCGCTCTGCCCGCCAGCGGTGAAAGGCGGTCCCCACTGGCGCGTCTCATCACCCCGGCCCGGCTGCTCGATCTTCACCACCCGCGCCCCAAAGTCAGCCAGAATCATCGTGCCATACGGCCCCGCCAGCACGCGGGTCAAATCGAGGATAAGCAGGTTGTGGAGAGGGCCGTGGGTCATAAACGATGAGCGATGAATGATGCAATCACATGGTTGTAGGGGCGAACCTTGTGTGCGCCCGCCATGCAAACGATGAGCGATGAACGATGCAACGCGATCTCCAACTCGTTTACGATAAAAAGTATACCGCATCTCCACATGGACTATAATGACATTACAAAAAAACTCTCTGTGTTCTCTGTGCCCTCTGTGGCAAATCAAAATGGAGTGAGCGATGACAACCACTACGGCCATTCCGGCCCGTCTGCAGGAAATAATCGAGGATTTTCAGGACAGCGACGGACAGGAGAAACTCGACCTGTTGCTGGAGTTCGCCGACCGCATGCCGCCGCTGCCCGCCTGGCTGCGCGAGCAACACCATGTGATGGAGCAGGTGCATGAGTGTATGTCGCCCGTGTTTGTGCATGCTGAAAAACAGGGCGATGGCATGCACTTCTATTTCGATGTGCCGCCCGAAGCGCCCACCATTCGGGGGTACGCTGCCCTGCTGGCCGAGGGTCTCGACGGCATTTCGCCGCAGGAGGTGCTGGCCGTGCCCGCCGACTTCTTCCAGCAAATGGGGCTTCAGAAGGTGCTTAGCCCCCAACGCATAAATGGCATCAGCGCAGTGCTGGCCCACATGAAACGGCAAGCGGTGAAGGAAATGTAGCGCGATACGGGTTAGGGGTTAAGGGTTACGCAGGTCATTTCAAAACGTCCGCGTACCTTCGCGTCCTTCGCGGATCAGCTGCCTCGGCTAGTCCACGCGGAAGGCGAGGAGTGATTGAGCCAGGGCGTTGAAGAGGGAGGCAGGCCGTTCGGGGCAACATGTCAGGCCCATGCGCCGCAGCAGCGCCCGCCGATGCACATGATTCGAGGTGATTGCAAAGCGGCTACGGCGGCGGCTTCGCAGCTGCGAGGAAGCGGGTGTATGTATCGTGAAGATTTTCACGCCACTATTCTAACGCAGTGCAGCATCAGCGTCAAGGATATTTCTGGTCAGGCTGCGTGCAAACAGGGTGGAGAAGAGGTAAAACCAACAATGAAGGCTGAAGGATGAAGGCTGTGTAATCACTCACCTTGTCACCTTGTCACCTTGTCATTCTAGCCCCCAGTCTCCGGTCTCCGGTCTCCCGTCTTCGGTCAGTTTTACGCAGTACGCAGTACGCGTTAGAACCACCCATCAATCTCGTCCACCATGGCCGCTGTTTCGGCCAGCAGGGCCGGGCAGCCCAGCAGCCCCAGCACGGGCGTAGCCTGTTCGAGCACTTTGAAGGCTTCCTCGCGGCCTAGCCTTGCCACCCGCAGGGCTGCGCCCAGGGCAGCCTGAGCCTGTGTTGCGTCGCTGCGGGCATAGCTGTGGGCTAGCGCCAGGTAGCCCCGCGCCTGGTCGGTGGGGCGGGCGATGCGCTGCACCAGCTGTTCAGCCTGCTCAAGCTGTCGCTGTTCAGCCAGCGCGATTGTCACCGCCGTCAGGTAGCGACTCACTTCGGCAGCGTTGCTGAAAACAGCTCCCTCAACCACCTGAAGCGCAGTCGCCAGTTCGCCAGCAGCCACTAGCAGCGGGGCGATAAACACCAGCGCCCGTGTTCGCTCCCCTGGCACCGCAACCGCAAGTGCATGCTGGCATGCTTCGGCTGGTGCGCCACCACGGGCCTGGGCAATGCAGAGTTCGGCCAGGGTGCGCGCCCGCTGGTCATCAGCCCTGATGGACGCAACCAGGGCCTGGGCTTCGGGCCACTGTCCCCGTTCGGCCAACAGGCGCACCAGTTCGTCCAAGGCCCAGTCGCGCTCGTCGTCGTCGGTGAGCAATTGCACCAGCGCCCGGCTCTGGGCATCGTCTCCCTGGCGGGCACAGGCCAGCGCCATGCGTGAAAGGGCGCGGTCGCGCTCTTCGCCTTCGTGCAGCTGTTCGGCAATCTGCATGGCGCGGTCGTGTTTGCCCAGGGCGGCGTGGGCTGCCGCCAGGGCCGCCATCAGCGGCACGCGCGCATCGCCAGTAATCGCACCAATCACGCGGGCGGCTGCTTCCAGCGCCAGCATGGCCACCAGCCCGTCCAGTTGCAACCGCAGGTCGAGCAGAGCCGAAACCCGCACCTCAATGTCGCCGATCTGTTCCGCAGCGTCCAGCGCATCGCCGTCTTTGTCGGCCAGGGCCAAAGCGTGAGCCAGGCGGGCCAGCCCCCGGTCGCGCTGGTGCGGGCTGGCCAGGCTTTCAATGCGGGTGCGGGCAGCCTGTTCATTGTTGGCGGCATCGTCGCAGGCCAGCTCGATCTGCGCCCAGGCCACCGCCGTGTCCACCTGGTTTTGGGCCAGTAACAGCTCGGCGGCATGCACATCACCCCCACGAGCCAGGGCCACGGCCACCTCGGCACAGGCCCAGGCACCCAGGTTTTCGTGGGCGATGGCGCGGGCCACCTCAGCCGCCGCCTGCACTTGCCCATGTGCCAGCAGCCAGCGCACCACACTCGTTTCAGCCATGCCTCGCCGCTCTTTGTGGGCGATGCGGGCGCTCGTGGCCAGGGCCAGTTCCACGTCGTTCAGGTCAAGCGCGGCCTGCACCAGGGCCGTGTGGAGCTGTTCGCGTTGCTCACGCCAGGCTCGTGGCAGGGGTTGCTCCTCCAGATCCAGCGCCCGCGATAGCAACCGCATGGCCGACGTGCGCATCTTAAGCCCGTAGCAGGCCTCGCCCAGCTGCCGCAGGATGTGCGCTTTGTCGCGCCCGTCGGCCAGCTGCTCCACCAGCTCTAGCAGCTGCTTGAGTCCCTGCTCGCGACCGAGCCGCCCCTGAGCCAGTGGCAGCGCCGCCAACACAGTGCTGGCCGCCAGACTGCGGGCGCGGGTGGCATAGGTGCCTGCCAGCACCGCCGCCCGCACCATGCGCGGCAGTTTGTCGGCCACGGCCATTGCCAGTTCCCAGGCCATGTCGTGGGCCAGGCTGGCCAGGTTGCCTTGCGCGCGTTCTTGCGCCCAGGCCCAGTGCCGTTGGGCCAGCCGGGGCAGAAACTCACGCTGGGCTGGGGCTACACTCAGGGCCACATGGCGCGAAAGGTGCTGGCTCAGGTAGATCGGCGACTCAGGCGATACGATAGGAGATGACTCCTGAGCGGTGCTGTTCCAGTTGGCCAGCGCCATGCGGGCCTTCAGGGCCAGGGCGACATAATCGAAGTGGGCACGGGCCAGTTGCGGCCCGTGGTGGCGGGCAAGAAACGCGCGCGTGTACCAGTGGGCCAGGCGATAGCCCGCAAGATCGTGGATCAGCCAGGCCCCATGTGCAATCGTCGTCGGATCAATTCCTAGCAGGTCGGCAGCCACGGCCTGCGGCAGCGTGTCGCTGGTTGCCGCTACCAGCAGGGCCAGCCGCCGCTGGTCGCTCGTGCAACCGTCCCACCACGTGGCATGCAGTGCCTCCAGGTCGGTGGGTAAATCGGCAATAGGTATCTGGTCGCGGTGCAGCATGTCGCTAGCCAGCCGCAGATAGAGCAGATTGCCAGCGGCGGCTGTGCGCAGCGGTTGCCACCACGTTTTTGGGCAGGCCAGGCGGGCCAGCAGTGCCGTTTCGGTTCCTGCATTGCTGGCGGGCAGTGTCAAGGTCGCATCAGCTGGCCAGAACTGGGCTTGCTCAGGCGTCACGCCATAGATCACCCGCAAGCCTGTAGGGAGTGCAGCGGGTAAGGGCAAAGGCAGCGGCGTCAGGGGCTGGCTGCTGGGCGCAGGCATGTCAAGCAGCAGGAGTGGGGGCTGTGGCTGGCGGGCCACGTCTAGCAGGAGCTTTTCCAGCACCGCCGGGTTACGGCTCACCGCTGGCGGTACCACTGGTATAGGTAGCTCGGCCAGGGCGATGAGCTGGGCAGCGAAGGACTCAGCCCCGTGGATGGGATCGGCATCGGCAAACCAGAAGGCACATGGGTGGCGGGCCGCCAGCTGGGCCAGCAACGTTGAAACGCCGCTGCCAGGTGGCCCACTCACAGCAATCACCTGGTGCTGCCCCGCTTCCAGCAGCTGCTCAAGGGTTGCGAGTTGGGGCAGTGGGGCTGGGGCTGCTCCGCCATGCGCCCGTAGCCAGGCCAACTGCCGTTGCAGCCACGGTTCCACCGAGGCGTACAGGTGGGGCAGGCGTTGGAGGGCAGCCAGGGTGGGCGGTGTGTCCATCGGGCATTAACGATTAACGATTAACGATTGCCTCTTGCAAGAGGCGCGGTCAGATATATTTGGGTGAGCAGGGGGAGTATACCACGAGACGGGGGATAAAACGTGAAGCGTGAAACATGCTCTTTGCACGCTTCACGCTTCAAACCGACGCATTACGTATTACGCATTACGTGACACTACTTCACATCCACGCTGGCACCGGCTTCCACCAGCTTGGCCTTGGCCGCATCGGCTTCTTCCTTGCTGACGGCTTCCTTCACCGGCTTGGGTGCGGCCTCTACCAGATCCTTGGCTTCCTTCAGGCCCAGGTTGGTCAGTTCGCGCACCACCTTGATGACCTGGATCTTGTTGGCACCGGCAGCGGTGAGGATGACATCAAACTCGGTTTTCTCTTCCACCGGGGCAGCGGCGGCAGCGCCATCACCGCTGGCAGCACCACCCATCGCAGGCATCGCGCCCATCATCATGGGGGCAGCAGCCGTCACGCCCCACTTGTCTTCCATCGCCTTCTTTAGTTCCACCAGTTCCAGCACGTTCAGCGTCTCAATCGAAGAGACAATGTCCATTACCTTATCGCTCGCCATTGGTTTTCTCCTTAACATTGCTGCTTAGGCAGCGTCACCAGCAGGCTGCATCTGATCAATACGCGCCTGCACAACATACACGACGTTTGAAATTGCTGCGTTCAACACACCCACCACGCCCGAGAGCGGCGATTGCACCAGGCCAACCACCTGGCTCAGGGCCTGCTCGCGGCTGGGCAGCTTGGTCACCTGCTCCAGGCCATCAGCGGGAAAGACATTTTTGCCCAGCATACCGCCACGAATCGGTAGGGGCCTGGCCGTCGCCTTGGCGGCGTCGTTCAGCACCTTGGCCGCTTTGGTCACATCGTCGTAGGCAAAGGCAATCGCCGTTGGCCCGGCCAGCAATGATTCCATAGCATCGTAGCCAGTTTCACGGGCTGCAATCAGCAGCAACGTGTTTTTGGCCACAATTAGCTCAGCCCCGCTCTCGCGCAGCTTTGCCCGCAAGCCCGTCAGCTCCGCCACCGTCATCCCACGGTAGTCGGTGATCACGGCCAGCTGCATGCGGCTCATTTTCTCAGTCAATTCTGCTACCGTCGCAACTTTTCGTTCTGTTGGCATTCTGTTCACCCCCTTTCTGGGAGAAATAAAAAGACCGCCGTATCACACTAGACACGGCGGCCAACAGCAACAGGCATAAACCTGCTTTACATGCATTCTGGCGTTACCTCGGCTGGCGGCCCGCAGGCCATTAAGGAAATCCACCGGCTGTCTAGGGTAGTATGATGTTTTAATTGTCTCGCACAAAAGCGCAAAGGACGGGCAGAAGTACGCTTATGTGCGATCTTTTGTTGTCCTGGTGCTTTGCGAGCGCCTTTTCAAACAGCCTCTTAACGAGCTTTGCGGCTTCGCGAGAGCTTTTAGCGTTTAGCCGACGGTCATGCCCTGGGCCAGCGCCGGGTCAACCGGAATGCCAGGCCCCATCGTGCTGGTCACCGTGACCGTGCGGATGTACGTGCCCTTTGAGCCGCTGGGCTTGGCAATTTTCACCGCCTCCATAAGTGCAGCAAAGTTTTGGTAAATCTGCTCCGGTGTGAAGCTGACTTTGCCAATCGCCACATGGAGCAGTCCGGTTTTGTCGTTGCGAAACTCCACGCGCCCGCCGCGCACTTCGCGGATGGTGCGGGGCAACTCTTCGGGGGGCACAATCGTGCCGCTCTTCGGGTTCGGCATCAGGCCACGGGGGCCGAGCTTGCGGCCAATGCGACCCACTTTACCCATCATGTCAGGCGTCGCAATTGCAATGTCGAAGTCAAAGAAGTTTTCTTTGTCAATCCTTGTAATCAGTTCGTCGCTCCCGGCGAAGTCCGCCCCGGCCTCTTTGGCCATCTGGGCTGCTTCGCCCTGGGCGAAGACCAGCACCCGCACCGTTTTGCCTGTGCCGTGGGGCAGGGCTACGGTGGTACGAATATTCTGGTCGGCGTGGCGGGGGTCAATTCCCAGCCGCAAATGGACTTCCACCGTCGCGTCGAACTTCACAAACGAGGTTTCTTTTACCAGCCGAGCGGCGTCTTCGGGGGTGTAAAAGCTGTCTCGATCAATTTTCTTAGCCGCTTCGAGATACTTTTTGCCTTGCTTTGCCATGTGTTTCTCCTGTGGTCAGACGGGCTTACACCCTCCCACGCTAAAGGGTACATTCCCTTGTCTTAATCAACAATCTTGATGCCCATGCTGCGGGCCGTGCCCGCGATAATCTTCTCAGCGCCCTCAATATCCAGTGCGTTTACGTCCGCCATTTTCTGGTTGGCGATGTCACGCAGCTGCTTGCGGGTAATCGTGCCAGCCGAGGTGCGGTTGGGCGTGCCCGAACCTTTTTGCGCCCCGGCAGCCTTCCGCAGCAGGTCGGCAGCGGGGGGCGTCAGCAGCCGCAACACAAAGGAGCGGTCGCTATAAATGGTAATTTCCGCCGGTACAACGCTACCAGCCTGGCCAGCTGTTTTTTCGTTGTACTCCTTCACAAAGCCCATGATGTTGATACCGTATTGACCCAGAGCTGGGCCAACGGGCGGCGCGGGAGTCGCCTTACCCGCCATCAACTGGAGCTTCACAACGCCTACAAGTTTCTTCGCCACAATCCTGCTCCTGACACATAACAACAAGCTACGGCTTCAGGGTAGGGGTAAACAACGTCACCCTTGAACCGTAACCTGTAGTTGTTGTTGTCCTTGATTACGTTTATTCGACTAACCGTGTGACTTGCAAGAAGTCTAGTTCAATCGGCGCTTCACGCCCGAAGAACGAGACCAACACCCGAACGCGACCGCGCTCGTGATCAATGGCATCCACCACACCTTCAAAGTCGGTGAACGGGCCATCAATAATTTTAACCGCCTGGCCCTTCTGGTAACTGACACGTACCTTCGGTGCTTCCTCTTCCATCTGCTTGAGGATAGCTTTCACTTCCTCATCTTCCAATGGAACGGGGCGGTTGCCGTGGCCGACGAAGCTGGTGACGCCGGGCGTGTTTCGCACTACGTACCAGGAATCGTCGGTCAGGCGCATCTGCACGAGCACATAGCCAGGGTAGATTTTTTTATTGACAGTGCGGCGCTGACCATTTTTGATCTCAATTTCCTCTTCGGTGGGTACAATCACGCGAAAAATCTGGTCACGCATTTCCATCGAGTCAATGCGATGTTCCAGGTTTTGCTTGACTTTATTTTCGTACCCCGAGTAGGTGTGGATCACATACCAGCGCCGATCTTCTTGTTTTGGCGCTTCAACTTCAGCCATTGTTTTCTCCAGCCACTGTCATAACCCGTCAGTTCCTATGCCCCTGATACAAGATTCACCAGGCCGGTGTACAGCCAGAGGAAGAGCGAGTCTCCTGCAAATAGGATCGTCCCAATAACTGCTGAAACTGAAATCACCAGGATGGTGAGCCGAGTAATCTCTTCGCGGGTCGGCCAGACAACCTTGCGAAGTTCGGAGCGCGTTTCGCGAAACGTGCGAACCAGAAAGTTCTCACGCTTCTCGGTTTTTGGTGGCTCTACGTTTTTGTTCTCGCGCTTCTCACTCTTTATTGGCTCTACGTTTTTTTCTTTTACCACGGCCATTGCCGCCCCTTGTACCGGGAATGAGGCAGGAGTTTAACACAATTATTGCGACGTTAAACCCTGCCCATACCCGTAAATTGTTGTCTTAGTTCAAAATCTTGGTGACAACACCCGCGCCGACAGTGCGGCCCCCTTCGCGAATAGCGAAGCGCAAGCCGTCCTCAATGGCCACGGGCACGATCAGTTCAATCGTCATCACCACGTTGTCCCCCGGCATCACCATCTCCATCCCGGCGGGCAAGGCAATCGAGCCGGTCACGTCC
>JALONX010000899.1 GCA_025454695.1 Chloroflexaceae bacterium | reverse complement strand
ACGCTGCTGCTGATCCCCTTTTTCCAGGTCTTCGCCAGCGCCGAGCAGCGCAGCCACCGCTGGCGCTGGCCGCTGGTCGGCTGCTACCTGCTGGCCTGGGCGCTGCTGGCCCAGGGCGACATGTGGGCCTTCTTCAGCCGGGTGGCCTACGGCCCCTTCTGGCAACTCATTCTGTCGTACAAATTCTACGGCCTGTTGCTGCTCTACCTGGCCATCGCCCGTACCCGCTCGCCAACTCGTGTGCCACGGTAAAACCTCCGTAGATTGCAGATTGCAGATCGCAGATTGTAGATTGCAGATCGAAAGGATCAGGCACCGAGACCGTATCACACGCAGGGAAATGAAGGAAATGGAGGAAATGGCGTCTCGGCGCTCAGGATTATTTCCCTCATTTCCTTTATTACACTGACAACGACGTCTTTTTGCACACCACGCAACGCGCTGTCATTCCGACCGCAGGGAGGAATCTGCATTGCTATGCGTTGAAGACCCCTCCCTGCGGTCGGGGTGACACCGAGACTACATGCGAGAAGACTTGGTTTACAGACTATTTATTTCCTGTGCCATTGGGTCACTCGTACCTTGCCTACCCTGGCGCACGCAGGGCAACTCGTAACTCGTAACTCGTAACTTGTAACTCTGAGAGTGGTACAATACCGCCACATCCGTCGCTTAGCCCCATCGGTTTTACATGCATAACGACCGTGTTCCGCCCCTGGCTGCTTTTCGTTCCCGCGATTACCGTCTGCTCTGGTTCGGCAACTTCATCTCCCTGACGGGCACCCAGATGCACACCGCCGCCGTGGCCTGGCAGGTGTATGAACTGACGAAAGACCCACTGGCCCTCGGTGGCATCGGCGCAGCCCGGCTGGTGCCGCTGGTGTTGCTGGCCCTCGGCAGCGGCGTCCTCGCCGACGCGCTGGATCGGCGTAAGCTCATGCTGGTCTCCCAGGCGGTGATGCTGCTGTGTGCGCTGGCCCTTGGTGCGGCCAGTTCCTTTGGCAGCATCAGCATCTGGCTGATTTACGCCATCACCGCCGTCTCATCTGCCGCTTCGACCCTGGGCATGCCCGCCCGCCAGGCGATTATCCCCAGCCTGGTGCCACGGGAACATCTTGCCCAGGCGCTCAGTCTCAATATTGTGGGTTGGCAACTGGCCACCGTCATCGGCCCCTCGCTAGGCGGAATTGTGATTGCGGCCTGGGGCGTGGCAGCGGCCTACTGGCTTGACGCGGCCAGCTTTCTGGTGATCATCTTCACCATTCTGCTCATGCGGCCCCAGCCAGTTGCAGGCGAGCGCCGTCCGGTGAGTCTGGCAGCGGCAATTGAGGGGCTGCGTTTTGTGCGGCGCAAACCGCTGATCTGGAGTACGATGATTCTGGATTTTCTGGCCACCTTCTTCAGCGCCGCCACCACCCTGCTGCCGCTGTTCGCCACCGACATTCTAGCGGTGGGGCCGCAGGGCATGGGGCTGCTTTTTGCTGCGCCCTCGGTCGGCGCGGTGATCGCCAGCGTCTACCTCTCGTGGCGGGGGGCCGGGCGGCGGCAGGGGCCGCTGCTGATCTGGGCGGTGGTAGTTTACGGCCTTTGCACGGCGGCGTTTGGGGCCTCCACCTCGTTCTGGTTCTCGCTGCTCATGCTGGCTGGAACCGGCGCGGCTGATACGGTGAGCATGGTGGTGCGGGGCACCATCCGCAACCTGGAAACGCCCGACGAGATGCGCGGGCGCATGGTGTCGGTCAACATGCTCTTTTTCGCTGGCGGGCCGCAACTGGGCGAGATCGAGGCGGGCGTCGCCGCCCGGCTGCTGGGCGGGCCGCTTTCGGTGGTGGTCGGCGGGCTGGCCTGCGTTGTTTCCACCGGGCTGGTGGCGTGGCGCACGCCGCAGCTGCGCCGCTACACCGATGGCCTGGCGATCACGGCGGCAAACGAGCGGGCGGAGGGGGCGGGGGTGGTTTCGACGTGATGGAGCATTCAGCTCATTGATACCAATGTTTAAGATGATTACACAGCGGAACATGGTATGAAAACGCTCGTCTTTGTCCTGGTTCCCTACACGGTAGCATCTTCAGAAATCATGGCGACCGCCGACGGGCTGATTGCCCAACACCAGATGCCCGACGACAGTCGGGCCGAAGGCCATTTCAATTACCTGGTCGGCTCCCCTGGCTCACTGTACGACCCGGCTGCTGAAGGGATGCTGCCAGCCACGCAGAAGCGCAGTATGCAGCGGCGGCTCTGCGCCATTGAGCGCCTACCACCAGAATTACCCCCGGTGCCCTGATAACACCTGATGGCACCTGGCATGATCGAACAACCGCACATGGACAGCAGGAGTGGGAAGACTACTATCACGAACTTCTGGCACAGCACCCCTTCTGCTGGATTGTGGAGTACATGTCCCATGCTTGAATTGACCTGGAGTTAGGATCACTTATGACAGCATTACCAAAGCCCATTCTCGTGATGGGCTATCATCACTGCTAATTGGTACCTCTCTTTGTCACCGGAGCCAGCAAAAAAATGGACGATGTAATAATTGAACTGTAAAGTCCTATTTGGCTGTTTCAAGTTTCAATGCTGCACACGTACACATACACGTAGTTCGAGACCGAAAATAAAATAATTGCAACTGACTTCA
>JALONX010000151.1 GCA_025454695.1 Chloroflexaceae bacterium | reverse complement strand
CCATTGACCCATTCTGCGTGGGTATCCTCATCAAACTCAGCCAGAAACTGCTCGTAGCTCATCTGTATGCGCTCGTCGCTGGTGCGGGTTTCGATTTCAGTTGCAAGATTCATTACCGTTGCCCTTCTCCGCGCCACACTCCCACTACGACAAGGTGTAGGTCGGCGTTACCATCTATGGCACATGTAGTGCGGGCTTTAGTCCATTGCATGCGCGTGTCGGCCACGACGCGGACTAAAGTCCGCACTACGTATTATCAAGTGAAACACGCCAAACTCGAACGTTGTTTTACATTGTAGTCGTCAATCGTCAATCGTCAATCGTCAATCCCTCACGGCGCGACAATCTCTACCGTGCCCAGCAGCACCCGGTTGTTCTCCACCGTGTTGCTGCCCGTCACCCGCAGCCGCTCGTCGGGCGAGGCAGCCCCAGGTGGGTAGATGCCGAGCAGCAGCTGGTAGCGCCCCGGCGGCAGGTCGCGCGGCAGCGGGATGGCCCGGTCGTCGCGGGCGGGGTGGCCGGGCTTCCAGACGTTGGTGGGCAGATAGCCAGCCAGGGGCGGGCCGTCGTCGCTAGCGTCGGGCGGGCCGCTGCACTCGCGGCACAGGTGTAGGAAGATGCTGTAACTCTCGGTTGGCTGCTCGTTCACAGCATAAAAGAGCGTGATCGGCAAATTTCCGCCAGCCCGGTAGACGCCCGGCCCCTGGGGCGTGGTCGCCTTCAGCGTGTAGCCCAACAGCCGAATGTTGCCACCAAACAGAGCGTCGCTGGAAGTGGTAGGGCGCTGCTCCGCGCCGGTGTAGTAGGCCTCCGGCGACTCCTGGCAGAGCAGGTGGGCACCGTTGAAGCGCCAGATGCCACATGGCCACTTCTGCTGGTCGGCGCTAAACTGGAAGTAGAGACCAACCAGTCCATATTCGTCGTCAGGTTTGGGAATGTCCACCGTGCGGGCATGTTCGGGCGCAATCAGCAGAAAGCTGCGGGTGAAGCCGCGAAACTTCTCCTGGCGCTGGGTGTCCCACTCCCGCTGACCGAACTGCTCGGCCCCCTGCTTAAAGTTGCCAAAGGTGACCGGCTGCGGAGCTGGGTCGCTGTTCAACCGCCCCATGTAGTAGTCGTAGAGCGGGCGCAGGTAGGAAGGGTGAATCACCACCAGGTCGTCGGGATGCACCCGGCGGGCCAGTTCGCCAATCGCCTCGCGGTACTGCTCCTTCACCGCCGTGCCCGAAAACAACCCCAGCCCCGGCTGCGCCAGGCTCAGGGCGCTCGTTGCCAACGTCGCACCCACGAGCATAGGTAGAAGCGGATTTTGGATTTTGGATTTTGGATTTTGGATTGACAAACGCCATTCAGTCTCCCGTCTCCCGTCTCCGGTCTCCCGTCTTCGGTCTGCCAATGGCAGCGCCAGCACCAGCAGCCACACCGGCAGCAGCATCAACATGTAGCGCGACTCGAAGCGGCGGGTGTAGGCCAGCTGCACCAGGAAGAGGGTCAGCGGGATGAGCAGAAAACAGAGCAGCACAATTGACGATTGACCCTTCGACCCTTCGGCTACGCGCAGGGCAGGTAGGCTCAGGGCAGGCGGATTGACGATTGACGATTGTCCACCTTCTCGTTGCTTCCGCCAATCTGCAATCTGCAATCTGCAATCTGCAATCAGGCGAATAGCTCCCCACCCCGCCAGCGCCGCCCAGGGTAGCAGCCACCACCAGGGCGCGTCGCCGGGGCCGCGATCCACGCTGAAGCGCACAAAGGTAAGCCACAGCGCCGTCAGCGGATCAGCGGGGATGGCCGCGCCGGTCAGCGCACTTTCGCTGCCGAGGCCCCGCACCATGCCCCACACCACGCCCACCGCCAACACCAGCCAGAGCAGCCAGAAAAGCAAGAACCGAGAACCGAGAACCAAGAACCGATTCGCTATTTGCGAACTGCGAACTGCGTACTGCGAACTGCGTACTGGACTCTTTGCGTCTCTGCGCCTCTGCGTCTCTGCGTTAAGCGTCCGGGGCAAAAGCCACACTGCCAATGCCGCCAGGGCCAGCAACACCGCCAGCCGGTGGACGAATACGGCAACCAGGGCGATGGCCGCCACCAGCAGCCAGGCCCGCATGCTGCCCAACCGCACCGCCCGCAGGGTGGCCCACAACAGCAGCGCCGCCACCAGCAGCAACAGGCTGTAGACCTTCGCTTCCTGCCCATACCAGATGGCAAAGGGCGAAACCGCCAGCAGCAGCGCCGCCACCGCTGGCATGCGCCAGTTCACGGTTTCAGCGGTTCCCTGCTGTTCCGCCCGCTGGAGTTCAACGGCGGCGGCGAAGGTGGCCAGCACCGCCCCAGCGCCCGCCAAGGCCGAAGGAAACCGCAGGGCGTACTCGCTATCGCCCGCCAGCGCCACCCAGCCCTTCAGCAGCAGGTGGTAGAGCGGGTAGGCCGAAGTGGGGTTGAAGAGATCGAGCAGCAGCGCCCCCCAGCCCAGCTTTACAAACTGCCATGTGCTGCCCTCATCCAGCCAGAGGCTCTGGCCAGCCAGATTGTAGAGCCGCAGCGCCAGGGCCAGCAGCGTCACCAGGGCGGCAGAGCCGAGCAGCCACACACGCGGGTGCGCAAGCCAGCGGTGGCCATGCTGCGGTTCAGTTTGAGATTTCTGCTTCTGGCTGAGGATCATACACAAAAGAGTCGTAGTGCGGACGTTAGTCCGCGTTTGCTCCTAAATAATGGACATAAGCGAAAAACTTGGACAGCCACTGAGGCAACATGCGTATGAGTTTTTATAACATAATGCCGACATTTCTGGTGCAACACGCTTATTACTCTGTCAACGCCGTTTCTTTGTGTCCAACGACTACTCTGTCATTCCGAACGGAGTGAGGAATCTGCATCGCCACGCATGGAAGACCCCTCCTACGTCGGGGTGACATTGCAATGCAATGGAAGAGAATATCCATTACAGAGTAATGAGTACTGTGTCAACGACGTTTTCTCGGAGTTCCTGCGCAACACGCTTATGAAGATTAAAAATTAAATCCGGTATAGCCCGCGCAGGTGGGCTTCGCAGCTTCAAGCCGCGCCCTTTAGGGCTACGGCCAGCGCATATACCCGTTTTATTTCTTAAAGCTCATCAGCGTGTTTACGGCTTCCAAACGCCGAATTCATTCGGTGACGAGGGTCGCACCCGTGTCCGGATTCAAGTGTAAAACTTCATTAGTCCGTATCTGAAACGCGGACTAACGTTCGCACTACCTCTACAACAGCACAATCTTCTCGCGGCCCGCCTGCACATGGCGAGTGGCGTTGCGGGTGTCCACTACCACCGCCGCCAGGTGTACAATCCGCTCGTAGTCGAAGGCGCTATGGTCGGTAATAATGACGGCGCAGTCGGCCTCCACCAGCAGATCGTCTGTTAACTGCACGGTTTGAAAGGTGCGTCCGTCGTGAGTCTCAAAGCGATGCACATGGGGATCGCAGGGAATGACGTTTGCGCCGTCGGCGACGAGCAAATCCATCACCTTAAACGCGGGCGACTCGCGGTAGTCATCCACATCGGGCTTGTAGGCAATGCCCAACAGCACCACCGTCGCCCCGTTCAGGGCTTTGCGCTGCTGGTTCAGCGCCCGCGCCACCAGATCATGCACATGGCGTGGCATCTGGGTGTTGATCTCGCCCGCCAGCTCGATAAAGCGCGTGGTCAAATCAAAGGCTCGCGCTTTCCAGGTGAGGTAGAAGGGATCAATCGGGATGCAGTGGCCGCCCAGGCCGGGGCCGGGTGTGAATTTCATAAAGCCAAAAGGCTTGGTCGCCGCCGCGTCCACCACTTCCCACACATTCAGGCCCATGCGGTCGCAGAGCAGCGAGAGTTCGTTCACCAGGGCGATGTTCACCGCCCGAAACACATTTTCAAACAGCTTGGTCAGCTCGGCGGCATCGGGCGACGACACGGTGACAACGCGGCTGGTGATGTGGCTGTAGAAGGCGCTGGCCAGGCTGGTGCAGTGGTCGGTGCAGCCGCCCACCACTTTGGGCGTGTTTTCCACCGTCCAGCCTTTGCTGTTAGTCTGGCCGGGGTCAATCCGCTCGGGCGAAAAAGCCAGAAAGATGTCGTTGCCGACGGTGAGTCCAGTCGCTTCCAGGCGGGGCCGCACCACTTCGTTGGTGGTGCCGGGGTAGGTGGTGCTTTCCAAAATCACCAACTGGCCCAGCCGCAACGCCCGCGCGGTATCTTCGCTGGCCCGCTCAATGTAGCGCAGGTCAGGGTCGCGGGTGGCGTTGATCGGCGTCGGCACGCAGATAATCACCACGTCGCAGGAGCGCAGGCGGCGCATGTCGGCGGTGGCTTCCAGCTTGCCGGACTCACGCAGGCTGGCCAGGGTTGCGCTGGGCACGTCGCCAATGTAGCTTTCGCCCCGGTTCAGCTGTTCCACCTTAGCTCGGTCTACATCAAAACCAAGCACGGGGAAGCCTAGCCCGGCAGCCCTCACCGCTAGCGGCAGCCCAACATAGCCCATGCCGATGACGCCCACATGGGCGGTGCGGGTTTCAATTTTGTGGAGAAGTTCGTTGTGAATGCTCATGGCCTGGAATGACCGGAGACCGGAGACCGGAGACCGGGATTGACGATTGACGATTAACGATTGACGATTGACGCTTGCTGCATGAAACGTGACACGTACTAACTCCTACTTTACAGATTACGGATTACGCATTACGCATTACGCATTATGCAGCACGCATCGTCATCTTGCCACCCTGTCAGCAATGACTGCCGCTTCATACACAGCTTCAAAGCGGGCGGCGGTTTGTGCCCAGGTGAGTTCGGTTTCAATGCGCTGGCGGGCGGCTGCGCCGAGCCGGGTGGCCAGGCCCCTGTCGCCCAGCAGCCGGTTGATGGCGGCGGCCAGCTGGGCCGGGTTGCGGTCGGGCACGGTCAGGCCGTGGACACCGTCGTCCAGCACGTCCGGCACGCCAGCCACGCGGGAGGCCACAACTGCCCGGCCCGCCCCCATGGCTTCCAGCAGCGCGTTGGGCAGGCCATCGGATCCCTGATCATGCACAATCGGCAGGGCAAACACATCGGCAGCGGCGACGTAGGCGGCGGCCCGCTTGCGTTCCAGTTGGCCGGGAAACAGCACCCGCCCGCCGAGGCCAAGCGACTCGGCCTGCCGCTCCAGAGTCGGGCGCAGGTCGCCGTAGCCTGCGATTGCCAGCACAGCGTTGGGGTGGCAGGCCAGCACCTGGGGCCATGCGTCGAGCAGCACATCGTAGCCCTTTTTTGCCACCAGCCGCCCCAGCCCCAGCACCAGCGGCGTGTCGGGGGCCAGGCCGAGTTCGCTGCGCACATGGTTGTAGGCGCTGGCGTCGGGCCGGAACTCCTGCGGGTTAATGCCGTAGGGGATGAGGCTGCTAGTTTCCGCCCGCGCCCCCAGTTGCACCCCCCGCCCTTGCAGGTTGCGGCTGCATGCCGTCACGGCGGCGGCACTGCGGAAGGCCCAGGCCGCGCTGAGCGCCAGGGCCGGGTGCCGTTCCGCCAGATACACATCACTGCCATGCAAACTGATGACCAGGGGCAGCCCAGCCCGGCGGGCCACCAGCGCCGCTGGCACGCCGTTCGGCAGCACCCAGTGAGCGTGAATGAGGTCGAATTGAGAGTTGAGAGTTGAGAGTTGAGAGCGGGACAGGGCTCCGTCACGCTGGGCTGAAGCTGATGAGTAACGAACACGGCTCTGCTCTACAATCTGCAATCTGCAATCTGCAATCTGCAATTGCAAGGCCCGCACCGTGCCAGCCAGGGCAAAGGGCAGCACCGCCAGGGTGCGCCGCTTCACCGTCACATCGCTCAGCAGCGACTGAGCATAGCCCCAGATGTTGAGGGCCGGGTGGGGCGCGTAGCGAAAAAAGTGCAGCCGCACGCCCCGCTCCACCGGCTCGCGGCGAATATCCGGGTGCCAGGGAGCCACGAGATCAATAGTGTGACCCCGCGCCGCCAGGCCCGCCGCGATCTCTTCAATAAATGGAGCCGTCGTTTCCCCCGGATACTTGGGGTACGACGAGGTGAGCATTAAAACACGCATGAAGGAGTGATGAAACTGCGTACTGCGTATTGCGTATTGCGTAACTCTGCAATCTACAATCTGCAATCTACAATCTGCAATGCTACGGCTTCGGTAAACGATAAATATACACCAGATTGTCTTCAGTTGGGCTGGCGTAGACCAGGGTGAAGCCCTCCACCACTTCGCCCACCCGCCGTTTTGCACCCGTGCGGGGAATGAGCGGGGCCAGCGCGTCATCGGCCTTGCCCTTCAGCCGGGTCAGGTTCTCAAAAATAATGTATTCGGCATTGTAGCGGCGGGCAATCTCCAGCATGAGGTTGCGGTCATGGGTGTTGGGAATCATCAGGCCAGGCCGTTCGCTGTGCCAGTTCATCTGCCAGGGGTTGCGGGCCAGCACCACCGTGCCGGGCGGGGTGTGCTGCCGCAGCCATGCATAAGCGGTGATGTCGGGCTGCCACAGTCCTGGCGTTTCACGGATCTGGCGCGAAATGTCCCCGTTCCACGATGGACTCACCACGCCGGTAACGGCCACCAATACCAGGATCAAGGCCAGCGGACTCCAGCGCCGGTCACCGATGGAAGCCAGCCGGTCGAAGCCAGCCCAGATGGCCCAGGCCGCCAGCAGGGCCAGCCAGGGAATCAGCATCACCCAGTAGCGCTCCTCGTCGGTGCGCCAGTAGGTCATCATAAAGATGACATACGGTGTGAAGGTGCTGAAGAGCAGCCCCAGCAACCGCCGCCGCACCCGCAGCGCGGCAATCAGGCCGAGGAAGGCCAGCCATGCGCCAAGTGGTTGAAGAATGCTTTTCGCACTGCCACTGACCAGCGGTTGCAATCCATCAGGCAGGCCATTCCACATGGGCATCAAGTAATCACGCAAAAAAACAACCTGGGTGTTGAATTTGGCCAGCGTGTAATCGAAGCCCCAGCGCAAAACCCAGCTGCGGTCGGGCACGCCAGGCCCACCCAGTTCCGGCGTAAACACCTGGTAGATGTCGTTCCAGGCGTCGCCGTCGCGGCCCCGGTAGCCTAGCACCCAGGCATCATACGACTCGGTGGAGTAGACCGGGCGGCCAAACAGCACCATGTTTCGCACCAGGTAGGGCGACAACACCAGCAGCGCCACCACCGACCAGATGACCACCGGGCGCAGGGCCACCAGCACGCGGCCCGCCAGCGCCTTCAGTGGCACCTGACGCCAATCTCCCAGCTGGGGCCAGCAATGGGCGAGCAGCCACAGCCCCATGCCCACCGCCAGCATGGCCCCGCTGGGCTTTTGCAGCATCATCAGGCCGGTGAGCGCGCCCGCGCCGAGCAGGTATTTAAACGATGAGCGATGAACGATGAGTGATGATGCAGCAGAATCAGCGTTCTGCGTTCTGCGTTCCTCGTTTTCATGCCAGAGATAGAGCAGCCAGATTGCGCCCAGCACAAAGACGACGAAGCCCAGGTCGTTGGTGACGAAGATGGTCAGGCGGAAGAAGAGAAAGTTAGTCAGCACGATGATCGCCGCCGTCAGCCCCACCCGCCGATCCCAGACCCGTGCGCCGATGTGGTAGACCAGCAGCAGCAGGATGGCGTTGAAGATGAGGTTGGGGATTTTTGCGGCCCACTCCTCTGGCCCGAAGAGCGCAAAAAAGGGCGCAATCCAGACTGGCTGGAGCAGCGGCCATGTCTCCTGGTCGCGGGTGACGCTGGGGTAGAGTTTGTAGAACTGAGTAACGTAATCCACCACCCAGCCCCGCCCGGCCACCAGGTTGCGGGCCACCACGGCGTTGTCGGAATAGTCGGCGTGGCCAGCGAAGGGCAGCGCGGCGATGACACTGGCCTGCCAGCCCAACCAGACCGCACCAAACACCAGCAGCAGCGCCAGAGCTGCCTTCGGTGTGCTGATCCATGTGACGATCCCGTCGCTGATGCGGGGTAGGCCCTTGCGCCCAAGCACGAGGGCCAGGGCCAGCAGCCCGGCGCTCAGCAGGCCGTAGAGCAGCGAGTCGGGAAAATTCTCCCAGAACAACCCCGGCACTTGCCAGTCGCGGGCGAGGGCGTGGATGGTGTAGCCGAGCCAGGCCAGCCCCGCCGTCACCAGGCCGTAGCCAAGGGCACGCCCCTGACTGAAGCGGCGCAACATGGCGCGAAACAGGGCCAGCAGGGGTTGATGCCATGCCACCAGCAGAGCCACCGTCAGCACCGTCAGGGCCACATTCAGGGCCGCGCCCATCCAGATGCGGGCCACCGCCAGGCCAATGCCGCTCGCGCCAGCAAACAGCGTCGCCAGCACAAACACCGTCGGCAGCGTCACCGGCAGGCGGGCCAGCAGGGCATACAGCAGCAGCAGCGCCAGGGTCAGCAGGGCTAGCGCCCGCCATGCCGGGGGGTGAAAGCTTGTATCCAGCAGATTGACGCTGGTGGGCTGCACCTGCACCTCAGCCAGCCGCAGACCCTTGGGCCGCGAGTCGGGGCCACGAACGGTGTCGGTAAAGGTAGCGCTGCTCTCCAGCGTCAGGTTGAGATCGGCGCTGGTGCGGGCGCTGGCGGGCACCGTCACGCGGTATTCACCCCATGTGGGTGTCGGCTGAAACGTACCTACCGGCGTGCCATCAACCAGCACGCGGATATCGGGCTGGGCCACGCTGGTGTTGAGGGTATCAGTGGGCCAGCCCTGGGCCAGCAGCGTCAGCTCCAGGTCGGTTCCACCCCCCAGGTTCGGCAGGGTGATCTCGGCCCGCTGGCGCGTCCAGCGGCTGCGGCCCGTGGGCGAGTCGGGCGTCAGGTCGTCGGCATAAAAAAAGCCCTGCTCAATCGCATCGCCGCCCAGCCCCACGCTCGACTCGAGAAAGAGCTGGTCGCCAAGCCAGCCCACTCGCACGTGGCCTTCGGGCGGAGCCTGGTAGGCCAGCGTGCCCGCCAGCAGGCTCAACACCACAATGATCAGCAGCGGGCGCACCAGGTTGGCCCACAGCGTCGCGGGCAGCAGTTCCAGCGGCGGGCGGGCGGCAGCGGGTTGAGTTGTCAGTCGGCCCGTGTCGGCCCGTCGTTCAGTACGCATATCGGCCCATTATACCGCCACTTGTAGCAAGGCGAAATGACGGGCTGATGAGTGAGGGCTTATAGCTGCCACGTGGTAAGGTTCTACAGAAGATAGGAGGAATGGCCTATGGTTGTATATGCCTTTCGCATGGCATAGTTTGCAGGAACACTTACATGTAGCCACAGAGGAGGAGCAATGATGTATCAGCTGTGTCTTCGTTTCTGTCTTGCCTCACTTGTAAGCCTCGTCTGCTTTGCGGTGCTGCTACTGGCACCATCGCCCTGGGCCATGGCCGGGCCGTTCCCCAACCAGCCACCTGCGCCTTCGCCAACTCTCCCCCCAGCCCCCGCAGGGGCGATTGCCTTTAGCACAGCGATGACCGTGACGAGCGAAATGAGCGGATCCCTGCGCCTGGGTTTGCAGCGCCTGAACGGGCAGGAAGGCCCCGTGTATGCCCAGGTGCAAGCCGTGGGTGGCACGGCCACGGCTGATGACTATCGCTTTCCTGCTGGCTCGCTTGATCCCCAATTTCTCAGCGGGCTGAGCGGGGGCAACCAGCGGGTGTCGGCGGTGGTGCGGCAGCCCGATGGGAAAATCCTCGTGGGTGGGGACTTTACCAGCATGAACGGTACGGCCCGCAACCGTATCGCTCGCCTCAATGCTGACGGCACGCTGGACAGCAGCTTTAACCCCGGTGCTGGGGCCGACCGCGTGGTAGAGGCAATCGCCCTGCAAAGTGACGGAAAGCTGCTTATTGGCGGGGAATTTACCCAGGTTGCGGGCGTGAATCGCAGTCGTATTGCCCGCCTCAACGCCGATGGCACGCTGGATAGCAGCTTTAACCCAGGTGGGCTGGACGGCCCGGTGTGGGAACTCATCGTGCAGCCCGACGGCAAACGCTTAATCCACCAGCGAGCAGTTCTGGTGTCCTGCCCGCATTAGCGCTTCAGCCTGACGGGAAGATTATCGTCGGTGGTACATTTCGCTTTACTGTTGGCACTGTCGCGTACAACAGTATTGCTCGGTTAAATGCGGATGGTTCACTTGACAGTAGCTTCAACGCTGGTGCCGGTTCCAATGCTGTTGTGCGTGAGATGCGGGTGCAGCCTGATGGCAAAGTGGTGGCAACGGGCAGTTTTAGCACCTTCAACGGCCAGCCACGGCGCGGTATCACCCGGCTTAACAGCGATGGCACGCTTGACCTGGCCTTCAATCCCGGCACAGGTTTTGCGGGCCCCGTGCCTACCACGCAGGTGACTGGAATTGCACTACAGCCTGATGGCCGCCTCGTCATCAGTGGTGATTTTACTCGCTTCAACGATGTGCCCCGTGGTGGCATCGCCCGCCTCAACGCCGATGGTTCGCTGGACAGCTCCTTCGAGCCAGCCAGCGGCGCCAATGGCTATGTGATTGACCTCGCGTTGCAACCAGATGGCACTATCGTCATCGGCGGTGATTTTACCAGCGTAAACGGCACGCCACAGGGGCGGCTGGCGCGTTTGCAAGGCAATGAAACCAGCGCCACGCCCACAGTGGTGTGGCAAGCGGGCGACGTGGGGGAGCGTTCCATCGTGCTGCAACTGGTGAACGACGGCCTGCCGGAGTGGGATGAAACGCTAGTGTTGGCATTCACCCCGTCTGGCGGGGCTACGGTTGGCGAACCAGCCCGGATGACCCTTACGATTCAAAGTGTGGATCGCCCAGACCTTGTCGCTACACCCAAGAGCATCACGGGTGAAGAAAACGGCGATCTGGTGATTCAACTCAGCAGCAACATGCCCGCCACCGAGCCTGCCCTCTACCGTCTAACGAGCTTGCCTGAGCAGGGCAGGCTGTTTCAATATGACAATGGCAACCGTGGCGCGGAAATCAGCAGCGTGCCCACGCTCGTTTCCGACCCGGAAGGCCGCCTCATCTTCGCGCCCGTGCCCGACACGATTGGTACACCCTATGCCAGCTTTGGCTTTGAGGTGCA
>JALONX010000150.1 GCA_025454695.1 Chloroflexaceae bacterium | reverse complement strand
CTACCACTGCTGACCAGGGGTACGACCCAACCTACCGCGAGTTGCGGCGGCTGATTATTGAGGGTCGCTATGCCCCCGGCACCCGCCTGCGGGAAGAAGCCGTGGCCAGTGACCTGGGCGTGAGCCGCACCCCCGTGCGCCAGGCACTGGCGCGGGCCGCCGCCGAGGGGCTGGTGCGGCTCTACCCCAACCGGGGCGCGGTGGTTCGCACCTTCACCCGCGATGACCTGATGCAGGCCTATGACTTGCGGGCGGTGTTAGAAGGCTTCGCAGCCCATCAGGCGGCCCTGCGGATTACAGCAGCGCAGCTCGACGTGTTAGAAACGGAAGCAACGCTGCTGGAGTACTCGTTAGGCCAGCGCTTCGACTCGCGGGAGGCCGAGGTGCATTTTCTCGTCGTCCACAACCAGGTGTTTCATAACACGATTGTGGAAGCCAGCGGCAACGAACGCCTCGCCGACATGTTACCGCTGGTGGTGAATGTTCCGTTGCAGTTTCGCTCCTTCTACTGGTACAGCGAGGAAGAGCGGCGCATCTCGAACTTTTTCCACCGCGGCATTCTCCGTGCTCTCCACGCCCGCGACGCCGACCGCGCCCGTGCCCTGATGCAGGAGCATGTGCATTCCGGGCGCGACTCGTTGTTGAAGAACATAGCGATTGGAGATTAGCGATTGGAGATTGGAGATTGGGGATTGCATGAACATTGCACTTGCTGGAAATCTCTAATCTCCAATCTTTTATCTCAAACCCACTATATGTATAGGTGAGTCTATGTCTGTCCGTCCTCCCCGTCCGCTTGATGATATTCGGGTGCTAGAGCTGGGTGCGTTTCTGGCCGGGCCGTTTTGTGGCCAGCTGCTGGCCGATTTTGGCGCGGAGGTCATTAAGGTGGAGCCGCCGGGCAAGGGTGATCCCATGCGCGAGTGGGGCCGCCACCGCCATAACGGGCGCACGCTCTGGTGGCCCATCCTGGCCCGCAACAAAAAATCGCTGACGCTGGACTTGCGCACGCCAGAAGGGCAGGAAATTATTCGCCAGCTGGTGCCCCAGTGTGACATGCTGTTGGAGAACTTCCGTCCGGGCACGCTGGAGGAGTGGGGCCTAAGCTATGAGTCGCTGCGGGAACTGAACCCAGGTTTGATTATGATCCGTGTGAGTGGCTTTGGCCAGAGCGGGCCGTACCGCGACAAAGCTGGCTTTGGCTCCATTGGTGAAGCCATGGGTGGCATCCGCTCCATCACCGGCTTCCCCGACCGTCCGCCGACCCGCATTGGCATCAGCATTGGCGACTCGCTGGCTGCAACGTTTGCCACCGTGGGCGCACTGACGGCCCTGCACCAGCGCAGCCGCAGCGGCCTGGGCCAGGTGGTAGACATCGGCATCTACGAGGGTGTGCTGGCACTGATGGAGAGCATGATTCCTGAATACCAGTTCACCGGCCACATTCGTGAACGGACTGGCAACATCCTGCCCAACGTGGCCCCGTCCAACATCTACCCGACGAGCGACGGCGGCTGGTTTGCGATTGGGGCCAACGCCGACGCGATTTTTAAGCGGCTGGCGGTAGCGATGGGCCAGCCCGACCTGGCCGATGACCAGCGTTACGCCACCCACAAAGCCCGTGGCGAACACCAGGCCGAACTTGACGACCTGATTGCCGTGTGGACGGTACAGCATACTGCCGACGAACTTCAGACGCTAATGGACGAGCATGGTGTTCCAGCGGGACGCATCTACACCGCCAAAGAGATGCTGAACGACCCGCATTTTGCGGCTCGCCAGGCGATTGTAGACGTGTCCGCCCCCAATTTTGGTAGTTTTAAGATGCAGAATGTGGTGCCGAAGCTGAGCGCCACCCCCGGCGGGATTGACTGGGCCGGGCCGGAGTTGGGCCAGCACAACGCGGAAATTTTGCATGATTTGTTGGGCCTCTCGTCTGAGCGGATGGCCGAGTTGCGCGAACGGAAAATTATCTAGCGATTAGCGACGGGCGCGTAGCGGTTAGCCCGGACAATCTCCAATCGCTACGCGCTCATCTCTTCAAGCGTTATGACGCAAGTAACCATCATAGATGTCGCCCCACGCGATGGGTTGCAAAACGAGCCAGAAGTGTTGCCAGTCGCCGTAAAGGTCGAGTTGATCGAGCGGCTGGCCCGGTGCGGTGTGCCCCGCGTCGAGATTGGCTCGTTCGTCAACCCCAAACAGGTGCCGCAAATGGCAGGCACGGGCGAGGTGGTAACTGCGTTGCAGGGATTAGAGAGTAGCGATTGGAGTTTACGCGAAGGTACTGCCAGTCTCCAATCTCCAATCTCCAGTCTCACCGCTTTAGTGCCCAACCTGCGCGGCTACGAGTTGGCCCGTGAGGTCGGGCTGCGCCATGTGCGGCTGGTGCTGGCGGCCAGCGAGTCGCTCAACCAGGCCAACTTCAAGCGCTCCGTCGCCGACTCACTGGCGGATTTCTCCTCCATCGCTGCCCGCGCCCGCGCCGACGGCGTTGGTTTCGGGGTGGCGATTGGCGCGTCGTTCGGCTGCCCTTTTGAGGGCCACGTCCCCGCCGAGCGGGTGCTTGCCCTGGCCCACCAGCTCATCGCCCTCGGTGCCGATGAGCTAGTGCTGGCCGACACTACCGGCATGGCCGTGCCACGCCAGGTGCGGGGGCTGTGTGAAGGGCTAACCGCTTCGCTCAAGAACCAAGAACCAAGAACCAAGAACCGTTCGTCAGAGCAGGAAGCAGCGCCGAGGTTCTCGGTTCTCGGTTCTCCTGCTCTGACGGTTCACTTTCACAACACCCGCAACACCGGCTATGCCAATGCCTACGCGGCGCTGGAGGCGGGCATTACTAGCTTTGATGCGGCCCTTGGCGGTATTGGCGGCTGCCCTTTTGCACCAAAGGCGGTGGGCAACATCGCCACCGAAGACCTAGTTCACATGTTGAATGGCATGGGGGTGGAAACGGGGATTGACCTGGGCCGCCTGATTGAAGCTTCCCACTGGCTGAGTGAGCAGATGGGCAAACCACTGCCTGCGCTGGTGGGCAAGTCCGGGCCGGTGTTTGAGGAGTGTCGTTGGTAGCAGCCAGGCATACGCACCATCTTGTAACAAGGACGGACGTGGTATCATGCTCCTACGGTTAGAAACAGCGCAAAAGGGGTGCATATGACGATGCTTGTTGAGCCGCAACGTGAAACGATACCTGCGTTGAACAGTGGCGACCAGCTCTCGCGCCGCGAGTTTGAGCGCCGCTATGCCGCTATGCAGGCGCATGTAAAGGCCGAGTTGATCGAAGGGGTGGTCTACGTTATGGCTTCACCAGTACGGGTTGAAAAACACGGTGAGCCGCACAGTTGGATGAATACCTGGTTGGGCGTGTACACAGCGTATACACCTGGTGTGCGGATTGCTGATAACGTTACTATTCGGTTGGATGTTGATAACGAGTATCAGCCCGATATTGTGGTACGCCTTGAACCGGCCTGTGGTGGCGCATCATCCATCACGCCCGATGACTATCTGGAAGGCGCACCCGAACTGGTGGTGGAGATTGCGGGCAGCAGTGCCTCAATTGATCTGCGCGATAAGCTGCGGGTTTACCGACGCAACGGCGTGCGTGAATATATGGTCTGGCAAACGCACGACAATCAGCTTGACTGGTGGGAGTTGCACGACGACGAATACGTACCACTTGTGCCCGACGCGCAGGGAGTCGTGCGCAGTCGGGTGTTCCCCGGCCTCTGGCTCGATCGAGCGGCTTTGCTCAAGGGCGACCTGGCTACGGTACTGGCCCAGTTGCAGCAAGGGCTGTCGAGTAAAGAACACAACGCCTTTGCTCAACAAAATCAGCATATGTGTGCATCAGGTTAAGGCCTGACAACAGGCCAGGTGCATGATGTCATGGAACATCCCTTTGCAAAACAGCCCGGTTATGGCTATGCGCTCCTTGGCTTGCTTGGGTGCGGCGCAGTTTTCCTGCTATGGATAGGGTTGACTGGCCGATTTCAGCCCCCGACGACGGCCTGGGATTGGTTTGGCGCTGTATTAGTGGTTCTGCTTTTCCCGACGTTCTGTTTATTCTTGGTGGGTTCAACAGTCAAAGAGCTGCGCACCACCTTCGACGAAACGGGGGTGCAGCAGCGGGGGCTGTTCAAAACGACGCGGATTGCATGGCATGATGTGAAGAAGTTGGATGACCTGGCGTTTAGTGGCGTTGTGCTAAAAACCGCCCGGCAACAATTGACCATTGACCTGATGTGCTACCGCAATCCGCATCAGGCGCTCATCGCTCTACGAAACGCGGTGCCGCCAAAAGCGCTGGTGAACGAATTAACACAGGTGCAAGAGAGGTGGCGCGACGACCGAAGCAGGCATGTGATCGGCTTCTGGGTAACACTGGGCCTGAGCGTTCTGTTTCTGTTGTTAGGCCTGCTATTCGATAGGGTGTTGCTGATGCTATTACTCGTGGTGCCGTTTTGGGTTCTCCAGGACTGGTATCCCTGGTATCAGCGCCGTGGAGTAGATTCATTGAAGGGAATGTCGTATGAATGATTCCTTCGCAAACCAGCGCGTCTTGGAGGTGTGCTCGTAGGTGTTTTAATGCTTCACTAAGAAATCGGCAGATTGCCGCTCAATCGCCTTTGCTCTGAACGAATTGGTGCAGAATCAAGGAGGCTCGCATGTCCTATCGCGTCGGTGTGGACGTTGGCGGTACGTTTACGGACTTGATGTTGTTCGATGAAGCGAGTGGGCGCTACTGGCGGCACAAAACGCCCTCCACACCCCACGACCCGTCCGAGGCGGTGCTGGCGGGCATCGCCACCATTTGCCAGCAGGCCGGGGTGAACCCCCAGCAGATCGCCCAGATTATGCACGGCACCACGGTGGCGACCAACGTGATCCTCGAAGGCAAGGGCGCACGGGTGGGTCTGGTGACAACGGCGGGCTTTAAGCAGATTTTGCACCTGGCCCGTTCGCAAACGCCGGGGCCGCTGGCGGGCTGGATGATTATGATCAAGCCGGAGCCGCCTGCGACGCTGGCCGACACCCGCGAGGTGGCTGAGCGCATGAGCGCCCAGGGCGAAGCGGTGCGCCCGTTGGACGAGGAGCAGGCCGCCGCCACCATACGCGAACTGGTTGCCAGCGGCATTGAGTCGCTCACCATCTCGCTGATCAACTCCTTCGCCAACCCGCGCCATGAACAGGCCCTCAAGCGCATCGCCCAGGAGATTGCCCCCGATCTGCCCGTCACCATCTCCTCCGAAGTGTTGCCCGAATTTCGCGAGTACGAACGGGCGCTGACCGCCGCGATGAACGCTTACGTCAAGCCCAGGGTGCGCCGCTACGTGGCCAACCTGGACTCACAGCTCAAAACCCAGGGCGTGAGCGCCCGCCTCAACATTTTGCGCTCCGACGCGGGACTGATGACGGCGGAAACGACCGAAGAAAACCCCGTCTACACCCTGATGTCTGGCCCCTCCGGCGGCGTGGCTGGTGCGCTGCATGTGGCCCGGCGAGCGGGCTACCCCAACATTCTCACCTTTGACATGGGCGGCACCTCCACCGACGTGGCGCTGTGTATGGGCGAGCCAAACATCGCCCGCGAAACCGTGCTGGGCTACTTCCCGGTCAAAGTACCCTCGGTGGATGTGCGCTCGGTGGGTGCGGGTGGCGGCTCCATCGCTCACGTCCCGGCGCTGACGAAAGCCCTTCGCGTTGGCCCGCAAAGCGCCGGGGCGGTGCCGGGGCCAGCCTGCTACAGCAAAGGCGGCACCGAGCCAACCGTCACCGACGCCAACGTCGTCTGCGGCTACCTGCCGCCCAGCATCCTCGGCGGGGCCATGCAGCTAGATGTGGACAAAGCCCGCGCTGCCGTGCAGAAAATCGCCGACGCCACCGGGCTGGGGCTAGAACAGGCCGCCGAAGGCATCCTCAAGATCGTCAACGAGAACATGTTCGGGGCGCTGCGCCTCGTGAGCGTGCAGAAGGGCTACGACTCACGGGCCTTTGCGCTGATGGCCTTTGGCGGCGCGGGGCCGCTGCATGGCAACGCCCTGGCCGAACTGCTCGGCTCCTACCCGGTGATTGTGCCGCCCGCGCCGGGCCTGCTCTGTGCGCTGGGCGACCTGAGCGCCGACTACCGCGACGAGTTTGCCCGCACCTTCATCCGCACGGTGGACAAGGTGGAACAGGAAGAGGTTGTCGGCATCTTGCAGCAGCTCGGCGCAGAAGCGAGGTTCGTGCTGAACGAAGAGCAGATTCCCGCCGAACGGCAGGAGTTGCAATATTTCGTAGACATGCGCTACTACCGCCAGGGCTACGAAATGCCCATCGCCGTCAGCCCGGCAGAGTTCGAGCGTGACCTGATCCCGTTGCTGGTGAAGCGCTTCAACGACGCCCACGAGCGGGCCTACAGCTTCCAGCTCGACAGCGTGGTGGAAATTGTGAACCTGCGGGCGGTGGGCATTGGCCGCGTCACCAAAGTGGAGTTGCCCGAAGGCGAAAGCGGTAGCAGCGACGCCAGCGTAGCCCACAGCGGCGCAACGCAGCTCTACCGCAACGGCGAATGGCAGCCTGCCCAACTCTACGACCGGGCAAAGCTCAAGCCCGGTATGGCGGTCAGCGGCCCGGCCATCGTCACCGAACTCGACTCAACCACGGTGGTGCTGCCCGGTCACGTCGCAACGGTGGATCGCTTCTTCAACCTTTTGATCAATCGAGGATAAATAATTTACGATTTGCGATTTGCGATTTGCGATTTACGATTATTCAGCGTTCCGTGGACTTACAATCGTCAATCCGCCTGCCCTGAGCTTGTCGAAGGGTCAATCGTCAATTGCCTGGCCCCGGTCAGCCGTCCGACAATCGTCAATCCGCCTGCCCTGAGCTTGTCGAAGGGTCAATCGTCAACGGAGATACCTATGGCAGAGTTCAAAATCGCCGCTATGCCCCAGATCGAGATCGATCCGGTGACGCTGGATATTATCGAAAACGCGCTCAAAAACACGCGCTACGAGATGGACGCCGTGCTGTACCGCACCGCGATGAGTCCGGTGATTCGTGAGCAGCACGACCAGTTCCCGATGGTGACTGACCCCCACGGGCGCATGGTGGTGGGGCAGTTCGGCTCCTACATCGCCGGGCTGATGGCCAGTTGGGATCAGACGGTGGAGCCAGGCGACGTGATTATGCTGTCCGACCCGTACCTGTGTGGTGGGGCCATTTCTCATGTAAATGACCTGCTGGTGATGTTGCCCATTTTCTATGGCCAGGGTGACGAGGCTGAACTGGTGGGCTGGGCCAGCATGTTTGGCCACGCGCAAGATGTGGGCGGGCCGCTGCCCGGCTCGCTGCCCACTGGCGCGACGACGATCTTTGGCGAGGGGCTGCGCCTGCCGCCGGTCAAGATTTATGAGCGGGGTAAGCTCAACCGGGCGGTGCTGGACATTATGCTTAACAATGTGCGCCAGCCCGAGATGAACCGGGCCGACCTGATGGCGATTGTGGCCTCGTGCCGCACCGCCGAGAAGCGCGTGATTGAACTGTGCGACCGCTTTGGCAAAGCAACCTACCTGGCTGCATGTGGGGCACTGCTCGACCGCACCTACCGGGCGATGCAGCAGCTGATTGTGCAGAACCTGCCCGAGGAGCCGCAGGATTTTGAAGATTATATTGACGACGACGGCCTGGGCAATGGCCCATTTAAGATGAAGTTGACCATCTACCGCAAGGGCGACGAAGCCTACATCGACTGGACGGGCACCGACCCGCAAGCCCTGGGGCCGATCAACTTCTATCTGAATGAGTCCATGTTTAAGATGTTTATTGGCGTGTATCTGATTATGGTCTTCGACCCGCAAATCCTCTTCAACGACGGTTTCTACCCGCTGCTGCATGTGACCATGCCGAAGGGCAGCCTGATTCAGCCCGAGTTCCCGGCGGCGTTGGGCTGCCGCACCCACGCCCTCACCCGCCTGTTCGATGTGCTGGGTGGGGCACTGGCCAAAAAGGCCCCGGAGTTCACGACGGCGGCGGGCTACGGCACCTCGCCCTACCTGCTCTACAGTGGCTACGACAAGGACGGCGAGTTCTTCTATCTGATGGAAATCACCTACGGCGGCATTCCGGGTCGCCCCATCGGCGATGGCATGGATGGCCACTCATGGTGGCCGCTGTTTACCAACATTCCCACCGAATATCTGGAAAGCTACTATCCCATTCGCATCGAAAGCTACACTAGTATTGAAGACAGCGGCGGGGCGGGTTTCCACCGGGGCGGCAACGGCATCGAAAAGGTCTACACCTTTCTCGAACCAGGCGAAATCAGCATTCACGATGACCGCTGGCTGACGCCGCCCTGGGGCAACGTCGGCGGCATGCCCGGCAGCCGCTCCACCAAAATTTTGGTAAAAACCGACGGCACGCGCCATGTGTTACCAAGCAAGTGCGACCAGGTGCAGGTCGAGCCGGGCGACCAGCTGATCTACCGCACGGCGGGCGGCGGCGGCTGGAAAGACCCGCTGAGCCGCCCGGCGGAGTTTGTGCAGCGCGACGTGCGCTACGGCCTGGTGAGCCAGGAGAAGGCCGAGCGGGACTACGGCGTGGTGCTGGATGCTCAGCTGGAGATTGATTACGCCGCCACCGAAACGAAGCGGGCCGCCATCGCCGAGGCCCGTGGTGAGGTGAAGGGCTTTGATTTTGGCCCGCCGCTGGAAGCGTTGATCGCCAACGCCGAAACCGAAACCGGCCTGCCCGCGCCCCGCAAGCCCCAGCCGGTGAAGTGGGCCATGGCCCGGGCCGCCCGCCGGGCCGCCAGCAAGCCTGAGGCCGTTGCGACGGACTAGGGGCGACGCTCGTAGCGTGTCTGAGGTTGGCAGGGCCAGAATCACACGGTGGTGCGGTTCTGGCCCTGCTGTGGTGTAGGACGGAAGTCTGGGTTGTTTCTGCTGCATGATGGGAATCAGCAATCAAAAACTTGTTCTGAGCTTGTCGAAGGGTTCAAAATCAAACATCGAAAATCCAAGAGATACAGTACAATAGAAGGTAGAGAACCCACGGTTCGGTTGCGCACGAAAGGATTGTTGTATGTCCCATTCAACCAACCACGCCCGCGCTTCGGTGCGGCGTAGCCCCAATAGCCAGGAACCAACGCCGGTGGAGCGGGCTTACCTGGAAGTGATTTATGACCTGGCCTGGCGTGAAGAGCCAGTGATTGCGGCGCGGCTGGCCCGCTGGCTCCGGGTGAGCGCCCCCACCGTCACCGACATGGTGCAGCGCATGGAGCGCAAAGGCTACATTACCCGCGACCGCCACAACGCCATTTCCTTCACGCCGCAGGGCCAGGCCCTGGCCGAGCAGGTGGTGCGCCGCCACCGCCTGGTGGAACGTTTTCTCTACGATGTGTTGAATATTCCGTGGCATCTGGTGCATCAGGAAGCGGTGCGGCTGGAGCCGGTGCTTTCCCCGATGATGCAGGAACGGATCGAGGCGCTGGTGGGCACGGCCATCGCCTGCCCCCATGGCAACCCCATTCCCGGTTCCCACGTGGCCCGGCGGGGCCTGCTGCGGCTCGATCAGGTGCCCCGTGACACCACCTTTCTGCTGACGCGGGTGGATGAAGAAGCGGGCGAAGATCCCTGTTTGTTTCAGTGGCTCTGGATGCGCGGACTCGTGCCCGACACGACCATCACCCGGCTGGATGACGGCCCCGAAGGCATGGTGGTGCAGGTGGGGCCGCGCCGCTACGAAGTGGCCGAGCCGGTAGCCCGCATGCTCTGGGGCGAGCGGATTGGCCCGGCTCAAGGCGCTTGACGGGAGAACGGCTCCTCAGCAATGACCCAACCTTACGCTCATTGCCACTTTTGCGGTGCGCCCTACCAGAACCTGGCCTGGCCCCGCAGCTGCGCTGTCTGTGGGCGCACGGCCTACCGCAACGTGCTGCCGGTGGCCGTCGTCGTCCAGCCTGTAGATGCAGGATTACTGACAGTACGGCGGGCCATTTCGCCGGGCTTTGGCGAGTTAGCTTTGCCGGGCGGCTACATCAACCACGGCGAGACATGGGAAGCGGCGGCGACGCGGGA
>JALONX010000898.1 GCA_025454695.1 Chloroflexaceae bacterium | reverse complement strand
ATTGCAGATTATAGATTGCAGATTGCAGATTGACCGGACAGAAGCGCAGCGGATATCTGGTTACGCTTCACGTTTCACGTTTCACGCAGCCTCATCGTTCCTCGTTCCTCGTTCTTCGTTCACCATAATTCCCAACAACCGTGCCACCAGCGGTAGCACCGCCTCGGCCCGCTGCTGGTCGAAGGCGAGCGCTGCGGTTATGCTACCGTTGTTGCTGGTTGTGGCTGCGCCAACCTGTTTGGCCCGTTCGCCCAGCGCCCGCCGTTCGGCCATCTCAAAGCTGGCGAAGGTGCGTCGCAACAGCGGCACAATCTGCAAAAACGACTCGGGTGCAATGCCGCTGAGCCAGCTGTCGAGTACACTGAACAGCACTTCATCATGCACCAGCAACGTGCCGCTACCCCGTAGCATGCCTTCAATCCAGGCGGCGGCGTGGGTCGGCTGCTCGGCGGTGGAAAGGGCTAGCCCCAGGCGGCGGGCCAGTTCCTCGGCGCTGAAGCTGCCCGCGTCGAGCAGGATGCGGCAGCAGCGCCCGGCCACCAGCCCGTGGCTGCCCGCCATGTCGGCCACGCGGGCCAGGGCGATGTGCCAGGCCGCCAGCTGGTCGGCGTTGTTGAGCAGCCGCAGAGCGCTGTTCACGGCCACAATCCGCTCAAACATGGCGGCGGCAGCTTCATCATTCAGGGCGGCGCAGGCTCCCACCAGCCCAATGCAAATGCGGATGACCATGCCGTCCACCACATGGCTGAGGGTGGCGGCATCGGTCTGGCGGACGTTGCCGTAGCGCAGGCTGCCCACCAGGCTAGTGCGCGTCACCTGGTCTTGCTGCACCAGGGCGTCCATCAACTGGCCTACGTCGCCGGTCTCGGCGGCGCGGGCCTGGAGCTGGCTCACCAGATCGGCCACGGCTTCGGGCAGGTCGGCCAGCAGCGCCTGGTTGACCACCGCCACCAGCGCGGGCAGGTCGGTGGCGGCGCTGGCGCTGTGCATGGCGCGGTTGTGGGCGGCGCTGGCCACGGTGCTGCCCCAGATGCTGGCTTCAATCAGGCTCACGCTGAACTCGGGCTGCCATGCCAGCCGCCAGATTTCGCGGAAGGTGCCGGTGCTGCGGGTGTCGGCTAGCTTGCCCCAGGGCAACTCCAGCAGACTGAGGCGGCGCAGCAGGTGGCTCCGCTCCAGGTCAAGCGGTTTGCGCAGGTCAAGGTCTACGTCGCGCCATGTGGCTTCGGGGGCCAGACGCAGCCGTTTCTGTTCCCGTTGCAGGTCGTGTTGCAGCGGCGTCGCCGGGGTTTCGTCCGGCACCCGCCCCAGCCGCTCGCTCACAATCAGCTTGTTGTGGATGAGCTGCATGGGCGCGTCGCCGCCAAAACAGAACACCGCCTGACATGCCTCGCTCAACTCCGGCAAGCCCGGCAGCGGGTGGTCGCGCAGGGCGGCCAGGCTTTCGGCTAGGCGCACCGCTTCAATCGCGTGAGCCGCCGAGATGTCCAGCCCCTCGTCGCGGAGCATGCGGGCCACGCGGGTCATCCAGCGTTCCACAATCTGCTCCTGGTTGTGCCAGAGGTGATCGTACCAACCGGGCGAGGTGATGCCCGCGCCGTAGCCGCTGGCGCTGGTGATGCGGCCATACGTCCAGGGTGCCCAGGTGGCCTGAGTCTTCACCTTCGGCAGGCCCTTGAGGGTAGCGGCGTCCGCTTTGTCGTTGGCCAGGTTCAGCAGGGCCGGGCCGTGCCATGCGCCGCACACCACCGCAATCCGCCGGAAGCCCGCGCCGATGGCGCTGCGGATGCTCTGGCGCATCCAGGCTTCGCGGCGGGCCTCGCGCATGTTTTCGGGTGGCCCGGCCTCGTCCCGCAGGGCGCTCATCGCCTCAAGGATAGCGGCGAAGAGGTCGCTGCTCTCGCGGCGCTGCTCAACCATGCGTTCCCACCAGCGTTCGCCGTCGCTGTAGCCCGCCGCCAGCGCCAGCCAGCCGAGCGGGTCAGCCGAAGGATGAGGGCTTTCTGAAGGCTGAAGGCTGAAGGCTGAAGGCTGAAGATCATTGTCTTCAGAGCCGATTTCTGGCTCCGGTCTTCGGTCTTCCGTCCCCGGTCGTTCCGCTGGCTCCGGTCTTCGGTCTTCCGTCTCCGGTCTGTTGTCCGCTTCAACGCCCAACTGGTGCCACTGGGGCAAATCCATAAAGCGCACCGGGATGCCGTTGGTGAGGCTGTAGTGGATGGCCTGCCACTCCGGTGAAAACACGGCGAAGGGGTAGTAGACCGCGTTGCGCGGCGCGTCCGGTGTGTAGACCAGCAGGGCCACCGGCGGCTCCATGTCGGCGTGGGCCAGCAGCGGCAGCACGCCGTCGGCGTCGGGCGGGCCTTCCACCAGCAGCAGGTCGGGGCGGAGCGCTTCCAGGGCCTGCCGCAGGCTGCGGGCCGAGCCGGGGCCGTGGTGGCGGATGCCGAAGATGTGGTGATTAGGCATAGTTTATATCAAATGAGGTGTTCGACACTTTTGCTTCGTTTTCGTTCATTACCCTATGTATGCTGGTTTCGCCTACGCGGCGGGCGGTCAGGGGCTAGCCCCCGACACCCCCACTGGGGCCTAACGCCCCAGACCTCCACATGTGACACCTGACCCGGCGAGCGGGAAGTGGTGCATGCCTTCCCTGT
>JALONX010000897.1 GCA_025454695.1 Chloroflexaceae bacterium | reverse complement strand
ACTCATACTTCATAACTCATACTTCATCCTTTCTTAGAAGAGTGAGAATCAACGCTTTCTGCACATGTAACCGATTTTCGGCCTGATCAAATACGACTGACTGGGGGCCATCTATCACATCGGCAGTTATCTCTTCGCCCCGGTGGGCGGGCAGGCAGTGCATCACCAGGGCGTCGGGGCGGGCCAGCGCCAGCAACCCCTGGTTCACCTGGTAGGGCTGAAAGACCGGGCGGCGGCGGGCGGCTTCATGTTCCTGGCCCATCGAGGCCCACACATCGGTGTAGATTGCGTCTGCACCCTGCACCACTTCGGCGGGTGATGAACTGACCGTGATCATGGCCCCATGCGCGGCGGCGAGCCGTTCGGCATGGGCAAGAATATCCGGGTCGGGCCGGTAGTCGGGCGGACAGGCCACACCCACATGCACACCCAGGGTGGCCCCCAGCAGCAGCAGCGAATGGCAGACATTATTGCCGTCGCCCAGGTAGGCCAGGCGCAACCCGGCCAGGGTGCCACGGTGCTCCAGCAGCGTCAGCATATCGGCCAGTGCCTGGCAGGGGTGCTCCCGATCCGACAGGGCGTTGATCACCGGGATAGAGGCATGGCGGGCCAACGTCTCCACCGTGCCGTGCTTAAAGACGCGGGCGGCAATTGCCTGCACCCAACGGCTCAGGTTACGGGCCACGTCGGGCACGCTTTCGCGCCCGCCCATGTCAATATCGTTGGCCGAGAGGTAGCTGCCGTGGCCGCCCAGCTGGGTCATCCCGGCTTCAAAGGCCACGCGCGTCCGCAGCGAGGGCTTCTCGAAGACCAGCGCCAGCGTCTGCCCCTGCAACGGCAGCGCCCCATGGGCGTCGCGGCGGTGGCCACCACTCTGCCATGCAGCCTTCAGCGCCTGGGCGCGGCGCAACAACCCTTCAGCAGCGGGGCGGTCAAGATCAGCGGCGGATAGGTAGTGATGCATCATTTCGATTGACGATTGACCCTTCGACAGGCTCAGGGCAGGCGGATTGACGATTAGTTGACCGGAGACCGGAGACCATAGACGGGAGCTGGATACCAGGCGATGAACGATGAGCAATATCTTCCGCTTACTCGACCCACATACCTCGTCTTTGCGTCTCTGCGTCTCTGCGTTTATGTATGAACCTTGCGTCGTCGTCCGTAGCGCTGTTCGAGACTCAGGCGGCGGTAGTCGCCCGCGTCAATTAGGGTCACCTCTTCGCAGAGCGTCCGGTCATACATGCGTGAAGCGATGCGCGGCTCGATATCGTCCGGTTTGCGATTGCTCGTTATCACCGTAGACAATCTATAATTATAGCGATGGTTGATGATCTGGTAAAGCTTTTCTCGCGCCCATGGCGTAGTATTTTCGGTTCCTAAATCATCTAGTACCAGTAAGGGAACGTCGCGAATCGTCTCAAAACGCTCGTCATAGGCGACATCACTGCTGGGGCCGAAGGTGCTACGGAGGTGGTCGAGCAGGTCGGGCACCACGGCGAACAGCACTTTCCAGTGGTTGCGCAGGGCCTCATTGGCAATGGCCGCAGCCATGTGGGTTTTGCCGCAACCGTAGTTGCCAAAAAACACTAGCCAACCCTGGGGCCGTCGAGCGTATTCTTTGGCCCGCACAAAGGCTCGCCGCACACCGGGGATGTCGGGGTCGAAATTGTCAAAGGTTTTGTCGGCAAACGGGTCGAGATTGCTGAGGCGGCGCAGCTCGTCATAGGCCCGCTGCTCTTTTTCGGTCTGGCGGCAATGGCAGGTCATCAGCACGCCAAAGTTGGGGTCGCCCACGGGCACCGCCAGGGTGTAGTAGCCCACACCTTTGCACATTGCACACACGCCCTCGTTCTCGCTCGGCGGCGGCGACTCAGAGGTCGCTATCGTCGCTGCCCCGGCGGAAGAGGCCGTCGTACTGGCCGTTGGTGTATTTCTCGATATCAATAGGTCGGTCGGCCCGATGCGGCGCATCCTGTCGTCCATTGGTTGCCCACCTCTCTAATACCTTTGCTACGTAACGCCAGGAACGGGCGTTAGCCCGCACGGCCTCGCGCATGGCGGCCTCGATCCATGTGGCTGGATAGCGTTCTTCGGCCTCGCGCAACTCGTCCACTACCATCGGTGTTACCAGGCCAATATTCTCTTCATACAGCTTCAGCAACGACTGCCGCTCGCTGGCGGTGAGCTGGAGCGGCTCCAGCGCCCCCCGCGCCAGGCGGATGGTGTCCACCCAGGCCCGGTTGGCTGGCGTATGCACCAGATACCAGTTCACCACCCGGCCATCGCTCGCCAGCGGCAGGTGGAGCAAGGTCGTGCGGCGCACGGCGGCGTCCAGCCCCTCGGCCAGCATGTCTTCCAACGGGCGCAGCTTGGAAACGGAGCGCAAACTACGCTTCAGCGCCCGGTCATTCATCATCTCGTCCCAGCTGAGCCGCCGAGGCGTGCCACGTTGCTGGCTCATGCGATAGAAGATGTGCAAGGTCACCTTCAGTTCGCTTGGCAAGGTGATAGCGGGCAGCACCTCGCTGAATAGCTCCGGCGGCAGGCCCACCAGTTTGTCAGTTGAAAAGCCGGTGAAGGCCATTGGCACACCTGAGGCTAGCCGCGTGCGGCGCGAGGACTCGTGAAACTATGTTACCACAAAGACCGCCCGCC
>JALONX010000896.1 GCA_025454695.1 Chloroflexaceae bacterium | reverse complement strand
ATACGAAAACGTCCTTTTCAGGTTACCTCATGGACACAACATTCTCACGGTATGCTCGAATTCGCGTAGGCCGTTGACGTTTAACTTCATGCGTCCTATCATAGAGAACCCCGTTTTGTTGGAATGGAGAAGTGGCCGCGTTTGTATGACCTTAAGGAGGGATCATGCATCGTCCGTCGTCCGCTCGTTTTGTGCTGACATGTGCCCTGCTCGTGCTGTTGGTGCTTCCCGCCATCGGCAGTGCCTCGCCCGCCGCCCCCGGCCGCCAGGATGGTGACGGAACCTTTGTAACATCCAACGGTTTTGTGATGCAGGTCGGGCAAACTCTGCCCATTTTCACCTTTAGCACGCCCACGGTGAACCCCCAGACCACCCGCCCGCTGGCAGGGCTGTTTGAGGGCATTGTGCCACCCCGCACCACACCCCCGGTGGGGCAGGAGAACTACCTGAACAAGCCCCGCTTCACAGTGCCCAACACGCAAACAACTTCGCTGTTGACCCAGTATGGCGCGACGGGTGGCTTCTATGCTTACAACAGCAACAACCTTTCGCGCGAGCCGAATGACGCCCGTAACGATTCTTCGCTCAATGGCCCATCGCGTATTCCGCCGACAACCATTGCTATCGGCTGGGCCTGTCAATTCCTGCGGAATAATGGTTTTGTTGAAGACAGTGGCCGCACCCTTGTTGGTGGGCAGCAGCCACAGGGGCCGCAGGGCCTTCAAGTCAGCGTCCCCGGCTTCACCAACACATGCGTCCCACAAATCGGTTCGGTGCCCAGTGATGTCACCCTTCAACAGACCTCCGGCATCAGCGCGACGCTGATTAAAGCGACGGGACAATCGGTCACTGCTGGCAGTTCACAAGACCCGGTGGTCAACGTTGGCGCGGTGGTGCGGGTGCCGTTGCAGGTACAGGTTGGTTTTCAACCGAATCCAACTGCCGTGATTCCGCGCTATGTGCCGCTCGGCGGGCCAGGCGGCCACATGTCGCTGCTGCTCAACTCGCTCAGCCCGAATTCCACCCTGCCCACCCTCGATGGAGGAACACCGGGCCTGGGCGCGGTGGCGCTGCCCTTCTACGGGCGGCAGTTTACCAAATTGCGCGATGTACCCACCCGCGACCCGGCTGCGGTGCAGCAGCAGGTGCAACAGGAGGTGCAGCGAGCTTTCCCAGGGGCGCAAATACAGGTGCCCACCCCGGCGCTGTTCTACCTGGTAAGCGATGCGGCCCAGGAGCAGAAAGCCCTGGAGCCGATGCTCAACTTCAGTGGCATTCAGGTGACAGTGGGTGGCAACACCATTTTCCTCAAGGACATTCTGCTCCCGGCGCTAGCGCCTGGTGCCGGAGCCACTGGTTTTGGCCCAGAGGTGAGCATCACCTCGCCAAATAACAATGATCTCTACCAGCCTGGCGCGACGGTGACGATCAATGGCAACATTGCCAACGGCAAGGCACCCTTCAGCTACCAGTGGCTGCTGGACGATGGGACGGAACTGAGCCAGCCCGCGACCATCAATACCACGGGTCTGGTATCACTTCAGACCGATAAACTACCCGCCTTCGACAAAAACAGCCTGCCTGCGCCAACCACGGTGATTCTGCGGGTGACGGACGACGAAGGCGCGATCCGCCAGGCCCAGGTGACGCTGCGGCCCACGGTGGTGCCGCTGATGTACCTGCCGCTGATCAACAACGGGAGCACTGGCACCCAGTCTACCCCACAGGCTACACCCCAGGCCACCAACGACGACGTGAGTCTGGCTGCGGTGAACTACCGCTTTGGGGTGGAAGCGGCTGCCGACTACGAGCCGCTTGGTGCTGGCGGGGCTGACCTGCCGGGCGTGGTGCCTGATGCCACTGGTTTCCGCAGCGGCATGCTCGGCTACGGTTGGAGCCAGCGCTTCTACTGGGCGGATGCGAATGTGTGGGAAAAGGACTGGCGCGATTGTAGCCTGGGCGGTGGCGACTGCTCCTATGGCGTGGATCGGGCCGACTTCGTTTACTTTGCAGGCCACGGTGGGCCGGGTGGCATTTCGCCCTCGCGCAGTAATCGCGACAGCGGCTGGGCTTCCGCCGAAAACGCCCGCTTCGAGAACATCCGCTGGGTAGGCTTTGCCTCCTGCCAGACGTTGCGGGTACAGGGCTTCGCCGCCGGGAGCGAGCCGATCCGCCGCTGGTTTAGCTCCTTCCGAGGTTCAAGCATGCTGCTGGGCTTCAACAGCAACATGGCCGACCTTGCCTTTGGCCCACGGCTGGTGGATAACATGCGTATTCCCAGCTTCATTGGTATCGAATTCCCATGGGCGCAAATTTCCATCCGCGACGCATGGGTGAAAACGGCCTTCGACATGAACGCGGGCAAACCGGCCTACATCTATGCCACCAGTGCCAGCTACAACCCGGCCAACGAGAAGTTGCCCAAAGGCAGCGACCCGTTGAAGCCGCGCCCACTCCCGGTAAACTGGTACTACTGGGTCTGGTGGAACGAGTAGGGCGAACGAAACGTACACGGGGTAAACACGTCGGGGCAGGAGACAAACTCCTGCCCCGTTCTTCATATGGTGGAGCACCGCTGCTTGTGCGGCAATTGTAGCGGCCCAATTTGTGCTACAATCGCTTTGCCCGCAGTGGCTATAATCATGCATGTTTGGCACGC
>JALONX010000149.1 GCA_025454695.1 Chloroflexaceae bacterium | reverse complement strand
GTGGAGTTTGAAGGCACCTTTCCCCTGCCGGAAGCCCAACTGGATCGCTTTCTGCTTCAAGTGAGCCTGGGCTACCCGGCGGCGGACGATGAGCTGCACATGTTGCAGGTGCTGGAAGGCGCTCACCCCATCGGCACGCTGGCCCCGGTGGTGGATGGCACCCGGCTTCCAGCGTTGCAACAGGCGATCTGGGGCGTGCATGTGGAGCAGTCGCTGCGGGAGTACATGGTACGCCTGGCGCAGGCCACCCGCCGCCACCCCGACCTGACCCTTGGCGTCAGCCCCCGTGGCACGCTGGCCCTCTTTCGGGCGGCCCAGGCCCAGGCGGCATTGCAGGGCCGCGACTACGTCCTTCCCGACGACATCAAGCTGCTGGCCGAGCCAGTGCTGCGCCACCGCCTGCTGCTGCGCCCCGAAAGTGCCCTGCGTGGCCGCACCACCGCCGAGGCCCTGCGCACCGTGCTGGCCGAGGTGGAGCTAACGGTGGAGTAGGGGTTAGGGGTTAAGGGTTAGGGGTTAGACTCATTGGAAGGCATTGCCTATTATTTATCTGCACTGATTCTTGACCTTTAATTGTATTGCAGTAAGAGGTTAACGCATACTAGCCCGCGCAGGCGGGCTTCATATGCATTAGCTGTGCCCTTTCGGGCTACGGCCAGTGGGTATATCCGTTTTAATGCTTAAACTCCATCAGTCCTACGACCCGTGGGTATATCCGTTGTAATGCTTAAACTTCATCAGTCCCACGACCCGTGCGCAATAGTACAGTTAGGGGTTAGACTCATCGGAAAGCTTTGCAATTCAACGAATGTAACCCCTAACCCATAACCTTTAACCCTTAAACTCCATATGTACAAACTCCTCACCCTCACTTACGACGGCCCGGTGGCCACGCTGACGCTGAACCGGCCCGAGGTGCATAACGCTTTTAATGTCCAGTTGATTGCTGAACTACATGCGGCCTGCGAGGAGTTGGCCCGCGACGCCAGCCTGCGGGTGGTGGTGCTGAACGGGGCCGGGCCGTCGTTTTGCGCCGGGGCCGACATCAACTGGATGCGCGAAAGCCTGGCCTACAGCCACGAGGAAAACCTGGCCGACGCCGGGCGGCTGGATGCGATGTTGGACGCCCTGGACTCGCTGCCGCTGGCGGTGGTAGCCAGTGTGCATGGCGCGGCACTCGGCGGCGGGGTGGGTCTGCTTTCCTGCTGCGATGTGGTAATTGCTGCGGAAGGCACGAAGTTTGGCTTTACTGAGGTGCGGCTGGGCCTGCTGCCGGCGGTGATCGCCCGCTATGTGGTGCCGAAAATTGGTGCCAGCCAGGCCCGTGCCCTCTTCGTCACCGGGCAGCGCTTTGATACGGCACGGGCACTGGCGATTGGCCTGGTGCATGGCGTGGTGCCCGCCGCCGAGCTGGAGGCTAGCGTGAGTCGCACCGTGGCCGAACTGCTGCGCTGTGGCCCCCAGGCTATTGCCGCCTCTAAAGCGCTGGTGCGGGCCGTTTGCACCCTGCCACATGATGAAGCGCGGCAGTATGTGATTGAGGCCATTGCCGCCGCCCGCACCGGCCCCGAAGGCCAGGAAGGACTCAAAGCCTTTCTCGAAAAACGTGCGCCCGGCTGGGGCGAGGGCAATTAAACGCAGAGACGCGGAGGATGTACAGGGAATGCGCCTCCGCGCCCTGGTTGTGGCATTGGGCGAGCAAACGATAACCAACAAGGGACGAAGCTCACATAGGTTTCCCGGATACCATGTATCTGCGATTCCTTGCGGCTTCGCGGCTTTGCGCGAGCTAATCGCAACTATCATTCGCAATGGCGCAAAGAACGGTAAAGGTTCATGTTGGAATAACGTCGCCCCAGGCCGCGTAGGCGGCCTTCGTAGCGGAAGCCGGGTTCTTCAGACCCCCGGCGGCCTTGATATGCTTTATGCATGAAACGTTGGCCGTAGCCCTCAAGGGCGCGGCTTGAAGCTGCGAAGCCCGCCTGCGCGGGCTAGACAGACGGGATAGTATGGTTCATTTTCGTAAGCCGTGGGCTTGGGGCGGTTGAACGTGTACACCCTAAGAACCGCCGATAACCATGCACGTGCGATTACTCTGCGCCTTTGCGCCTTTGCACGAGCTAATCTCCGGCCCCGTCCAATCGAAAATCCAAAATCGTCAATACTTTGGCATCTCCGGGTCAACCTCGTCCGACCAGCGCAGGGTGCCCCCAACCATGTTTTGCACCTTGCGGAAGCCCATGCGCTGAAGCAAATCCACCGCTTTGCCGCTCCGCACGCCGCTGCGACAGTAGACCACAATCTCACGGGCGCTATCCAGTTCACCCAGATGTTCCGCCAGCTGATCTACGGGAATGACCAGGTCGGTGCCGGGGATGCTGGTGATGGCCACTTCCTGCGGGTTGCGCACGTCGAGGAGGAAGGGCCGATCTTCCCGTTGAAGCCAGGACGCCAGCTCAACTGGTGTGATCTCGGCCTGCGGGCTGGTGGCGGCTGGCTGCGGGGCAATCCCACAAAACTGTTCGTAGTCAATCAGTTCGGTGATCGTCGGGTGATCGCCACAGACCGGGCAGTCGGGGTTGCGGCGCAGCTTCAGTTCGCGGAAGCTCATTGCCAGCGCATCGTAGAGCAGCAGCCGCCCGATTAGCGGTTCGCCAATGCCCGTCAGCAGCTTGATCGCTTCAGTCGCCTGGATGGTGCCGATGATGCCCGGCAGCACGCCTAGCACGCCACCCTCGGCGCAGCTTGGCACCAGCCCCGGCGGCGGTGGCTCGGGGAAGAGGCAGCGGTAGCACGGCCCGCCCGCTTTGGGGTAAAACACCGTCGCCTGGCCTTCAAAGCGAAAGATCGAGCCGTAGACATTGGGCTTGCCCAGCAACACACATGCGTCGTTAGTGAGGTAGCGGGTGGGGAAGTTGTCGGTGCCGTCAATAATCACATCGTAGGGCCGCAGCAGCTCCAGGGCGTTGGCCGAACTGATCTGAGTCTCGTAGGTCGTCACCTCAATTGTCGGGTTGAGGTCGGCCAGGCGGCGGCGGGCCGATTCGGTTTTGTTGACGCCTACGGTGCTGGTGCCATGCACGATCTGCCGTTGCAGGTTGCTCTCGTCCACCACATCAAAGTCTACCAGGCCGATGTGTCCCACCCCCGCCGCCGCCAGGTAGAGCGCCAGGGGCGAGCCGAGTCCGCCCGTGCCGATGAGCAGCACGCTGCCCTGCTTGAGCTTGCGCTGCCCCTCCATGCCAAACTCCGGCAGGATGAGGTGGCGGCTGTAGCGGCGAATTTCTTCGTTTGAAAGATGTGTCATTGTAGATTTTGGATTTTGGATTTTCGACTTTGGAGCCTCGACTGCTATGTCCAATCGAAAATCCAAAATCGAAAATCCAAAATAGCTAGCCTCCCGCAATCGCCGGAATAATGCTCACCGTTTCGCCGTCGGGCACGGAGGTTTCTACCCCTTGCAGGTGGCGGATGTCTTCATCGCCCACGTAGATGTTGACAAAGCTGCGTAGTTGGCCCTGCTCGTTGTAGAGCTGTGTGCCCAGCTGCGGATACTGCTCGGTGAGTCCCTTCAGCACCGCGCCAATGGGGCCGCTCGCCGCCGTTACCCGCGCCTGCCCGCCCGCATATTGGCGTAGTGCCGTGGGAATGGTGATTGTTACTGCCATGGATACTCCTCAGTTAGATTGCAGATTGCCCTTAATTGATCCGCGAAGGACGCGAAGTTGATCACGCATCACGCATTACGTTGTACGCCCTACTCTGTGCCCTCTGTGCGCTCTGTGGCAAATGTGTCCTCTGTGGCAACAAGCTGCTCTTCCTCAAAGCGGCTGCCATCCTCGTTCAGCAGCCAGCTGGCCAGGGGGGTGGCGCGGCCCGCACGCACGCTCTGGATGACGAAGGAGAAGCTGGCCCCGCCTGCCAGGGCTTGCGCCCCCAGCCGGTCACGTTCCGAGGGCTGGGCCGGGTGGTCGGGGTGGGAATGGTAGCAGCCCACAATCTCCAGGCCCATCTTTGCCGCTTCCCGGTCGGCCCGCAGGTAGTCCCGTGGGTCGAGGTAGAAGCGGTCGCGCCGCGAGGTCGGGTCGTCGGCCTCCGACAGCGTCACCTGGCCCGCCCAGCGGTTTTCCACCGCAAAGGCCATTTCCGCCGTTTTGTTTGTGCCATCCAGCCGCCCCAACAGGAGCCCCACACACTCATCGGGATAGGTTTCCTCGGCATGGGTCGCCAGGGCGCGGCGGGCTGTTTCAGTAAAAATAATCATAGTTGCGAGTTACGAGTTACGAGTTACGAGTGTCGTGGCTCTTGGTTCTTGGTTCCCTTCGACAAGCTCAGGGCAGGCCCGGTTCTTGGTTCTCGGTTCCTGGTTCCTTAAATCCCCTCGCCCTCGGTCAACGTCGCTTCGTCCCAGAAGGGGCCGCTCAGGTATTTGGCGGCGCTATCGCAGAGAATGGTGACAACGGTGCCAGTTTCAAGTTCGCGGGCCACCCGCAGCGCCGCTACCACATTCGCCGCCGCCGAGATGCCCACCAGCAGCCCTTCCGCCCGCGCCAGCCGCCGGGCCATGGCCAGGGCCGCCTCGCTGCTCACCACCAGAGTCGCATCGGCGAGCGTGGCGTCGTAGATGCCGGGGACGTGGGCGGTGCTAGCCAGGTGTTTCACCCCTTCCAGCGCATGATACGGCCCATCGGGCTGCACCGCCACCAGGCGAATGTTGGGGTTTTCGGCCCGCAGCCGCCGCCCGGTGCCGGTGAAGGTGCCGCAGGTGCCAAGCGCGGCCACAAAGTGCGTCACCTGGCCGCCGCTCTGCCGCCAGATTTCCGCGCCAGTGGTGTCATAGTGCGATTGCACATTGGCCGGGTTGTTGTACTGGTCGGGGTAGAAGTAGCGCTCCGGCGTGCTGGCCACCAGCTCCCGAATAGCCTGGATCGCCGCATCCATCCCTTCGCCAGCGTCAGTCAAAATCAACTCTGCGCCCAAGGCTCGCAGCATGCGCCTGCGTTCGAGGCTGGCGTTCTCGGGTAGCGCCAGCGTCACGGGGTAGCCCAGGGCCGCGCCGAGGGTGGCGTAGGCAATGCCGGTGTTGCCGCTGGTGGCGTCGGCGATGCGCATGCCGGGCCGCAGCAGGCCCCGCCGCTCGCCATCCCGAATCATCCAGAGGGCAGGCCGATCCTTCACCGAGCCGCCGGGGTTGTACCACTCGGCCTTGGCAAAGAGACTCACGCCCGGCGGCAGGCTGGCGATGCGATTCAGCCGCAGCAGCGGCGTGTTGCCAACCAGTTCCAGCACATGTTGACGCGCATCGTCTCGCTGAAATTCAACCATCATTGTCTCGTCAAACGGCTGATAACAAACAGCGTTTGCATTATAAAATACCTGACTTTCTAAGTCAATGATGTTAGGAAATCGCCAGGGGCTATCTCCATATCAATCGTGTCGTTCCAAAATCTGGTTTTTTGTTGGTTTTTAGTGGCGTCACTAAAAGCTAACAAAAATTGCTTGAGGGTGTCGTCGCCCCCAAAGCTCACCGTAGGTAGACGTTGACGTAGGCCTGGGAAATCGCAGAGTGGTTGCTCGTTGCGTTGGAAATATGCAGTGCTGACATTGATGCTGCAAGGCCCACATTGTCACTCCGACTAGCGGGAGGGGTCTTCAGCGAAACACAATGAAGATTCCTCCCTGCGGTCGGAATGACACCGAGGAGCGTTGCCTCTTAAAGCCCCCCAATGTTAAGCGTTTGCCGGGCAGACGACACCCATAATGTAACGCATAGGCCATATATCATTCTTGTGCCGTGTAGCTACATTCATCCATTCCATAAAAAAACTCACCCTAAAACAATTGTCGGAAACTTTGTTACAATACACAACACTCGAAACTCGAAACTCATAACTCGTAACTCGTAACTCAATATTGGGGGCCGTCCATGGCTGAGAAGAGCTTCTGGCTGTTGAAAACAGAGCCTGATAATTACAATTTCGCTGATCTGGAACGGGATACGACGACGGTGTGGGACGGAGTGGCCAACAATGCCGCTCTCAAACATATGCGGGCCATGCAGCCGGGCGACATGGCGCTGATCTACCACACGGGCGATGAGCGGCAGGCAGTGGGCCTGGCCGAGGTGACGACGGCGGCCTACCCCGACCCCAAGGGCGATAACGCAGCGTTGGTGGTAGTTGACGTAACATCGCTGCGCCGCCTGCCCCAGCCGGTGACGTTGGCCGCAATCAAGGCTGACCCCTTTTTTGCTGATTTTGCCCTGGTGCGGCAGGGCCGCCTTTCGGTGGTGCCGGTGACTGCTGAGCAGTGGCAACGGTTGCTGGCAATGGCCGAGTTGTAACGGCCTGCGCGAGCCGCCCCATGGGAGCTGCAATGGACGCAGCCACAATCCTGGTGGTAGATGATGAACGCCCCCTGGTGGAGCTGGTGGCCAGCTACCTGATGGCCGAAGGCTTCACGGTGCAGCGGGCCTACGATGGCCCCACGGCCCTGGCCATGGTGCGCAGTGCCCGCCCCGACCTGGTGGTACTCGATGTGATGCTGCCTGGCCTCGATGGAGTTGAGGTCTGCCGCCGCTTGCACCAGGAGAGCGATGTGTATGTGTTGATGCTCACCGCCCGCACCGACGAGGTGGATAAGCTGATTGGCCTGTCGGTGGGCGCAGATGATTATCTCACCAAGCCGTTTAGCCCCCGCGAACTGGTGGCGCGGGTCAAAGCGATTCTGCGCCGTAACCGGGGAACCGCCGCCCGCCAGCCCGAACGGCCCGCCCTGCAATTTGAGGGACTCCAGATTGACCCGGAACGGCGGGAGGTGCGCCGGGGTGACATGCTTATCGAATTGACCACCCGCGAGTTTGATCTGCTGTATGCGCTGGCCCGGCAGCCGGGGCGCGTGTTCACCCGCGAGGAGCTGTTGCAGCGGGTCTGGGGCCGTGATTTTACCGGGATTGACCGGGTGGTGGATGTGCATGTGGGCACGCTGCGGCGCAAGCTGGAAGAAGGGCTTTCGGAAGCGACCTACATTCAGACCGTGCGGGGTGTGGGCTACAAGTTTACAGGTGGGCAGCGATGAGATGGCACCGCCAGCTGCGCTGGAAATTGTTTCTGTCGCACCTTGCGATTGTGGTAGTGGCCGACATTGTGTTGCTGGCCACGGCGAGCTTTCTGGCGCGGGCGGGCCTTTCTCAGGATCTGCCGCTAAGCCTGGGGGCCGCCGCCGCCGAAACCGGGCCGGTGTTGCCCGACGCCACCGCTAACGATTCGTTGCAGCGGCAGTTTGAGCTGGTGGTGCAGCAGGCCCTGCTCGTCTCCGGCTTTGCAGCCCTGGCAACGGCGGTGATTGTGAGTCTGTTTGTGTCGCGCCGCATTGTGGAGCCACTCCAGGCGATTTCAACCGTGAGCGAGCGGCTGGCTCAGGGCTTCTACCGCGAACGCACGCTGATCAGCTCGGACGATGAACTGGCCGACCTGAGCCGCAGCGTGAACCAGCTGGCCGCCACGCTGGAACAGGCCGAAGACCGCCGCCGCATGCTGCTGGCCGATGTAACCCACGAACTGCGCACGCCCCTTTCCACTATCGAGGGCTACGCCGAGGGCCTGCTCGACGGCGTGGTGCAGCCCCAACGGCAGGTCTACGGGCTCATTCAGCATGAGGCGACCCGCATGCGCCGCCTGATTGAAGACCTGGAGCTGCTTTCGCGGGCGGAAGCGGGTCAGTTGACCGTCGTTGCCAGCGTCACCAACCTGCATGGGCTGCTCGGTGACATGGTGCGGCAGTTTCAGCCCCAGTTTGCGGTGGACTCAATCGCCCTGGAACTGCTGCTGCCGCCCAGCCTGCCGCCGGTGTGGGCCGACCGCGACCGGGTGCGCCAGGTGCTGATCAACCTGCTCACTAATGCCTTTCGCTACACGCCCGAAGGCGGGCGCGTGCTGCTGACAGCCCAGGAGCAGGGGGCCATGGTGCAGGTTTCCGTAGCTGACAGCGGGGTGGGCATTGCCGCCGATGACCTGCCCAATATTTTTGAACGCTTCTACCGGGTAGACAAATCGCGGGCACGCACCAGCGGTGGTAGCGGCATTGGCCTCACCATCGCCCGCCACCTGGTCTACGCCCAGGGTGGGGCCATCTGGGCCGAAAGCGAGGGCCTGGGCCAGGGTACCACCTTCTCCTTCACCCTGCCCGTGGCCTATGGTGCTGACGGGGCGGAGGTTGCGCCGGGCGTGTGAGCTAGCTCTTGCACGGGCGTTGTGGTGCAGCGCGCCACCACAACGCGGACTGAAGTCGGCACTACCTTACCTTCATCGCTCAGCGTTCAGCGTTCAGCGCTTCATACCAGGCGTGGGTGCCATGTTTTCTGCAAGCGGCTTTAACTGGATCGGCCTGTTTCTGTTGCTGCTGCTCTGGGTGGGCATGGTAGCCGTGGCCTTCTGGCTGTTGGATCGGCTGTTTCCCCGTATTCGCCGCGAGCTGGATGACCGCACCGCCACGCCGCTCGGCCCGGCCCCGCCCCTGGCCGAGGGGATTGCTCAGGCCCGCCCCGCCCGCGCCGTGGCCGAAGCCGCACCGGTGGCTATTCCGGCTGCGCCGCCGTGGCTAGCGGCCTACTGGCAGGCCACGCTGCGGCTAATTGCCCCGCTGTTGCTCTTCTGGCTGCTCAGTTTTGCCCTGCCCGCCATGTTTGTGGCTCAGCTCAACCAGGTGCAAATCTTCACTGGCTTTCCTCTGGGCTACTACATGGGTGCCCAGGGGTCGCTGATCATTTTTCTGCTGCTGATTGGCATCTACATCTGGCGCACGCACCTGCTTGACCGCCGCTACAACCTCGATTTGAGTCCGTCAGACCCAGAACAGCAGCGCTTCCGGCGGCGCTTGCTGCGGGGTTATGGCCTGTTCACGCTGCTGCTGGTGGGGTTGGTGCTGCTGCTTATCACCCTGGAACTGGCGGCGGGGCTGCCGGGCCAGGTGATCGGTTGGATTTTTCTGCTGTTCACCATGGGCATCTACGCGGTGATAGGCCTGCGCGCCCGCTCCACCAGTCTGGATGAGTATTACGTGGCTGGGCGGCGTGTGCCAGGCGTTCTCAACGGCCTGGCCACCGGCTCCGACTGGATGAGCGCGGCCTCGTTTATCAGCATGGCCGGGGCGCTGTGGGTGCTGGGCTACGAGGGTCTGGCCTATATCCTCGGCTGGACGGGCGGCTATGTGCTGCTGGCGCTGCTGCTTGCCCCCTACCTGCGCAAGTTCGGCCAGTACACCGTATGCGATTTTGTGGGCGCACGTTACGAAGGCAGCCTACCGCGCCTGGTGGCCGCTGTGATCACCATCATCATCTGCTTCACCTACGTCACTGCCCAGGTGACGGGCGTGGGCATCATTATGAGTCGCTTTCTGGGGGTGAACTACTTCCTTGGCGTAGTGTTTGGCCTGGCGGCGGTGTTGCTCTGTTCCGTTCTTGGCGGCATGCAGGCGGTGACATGGACTCAGGTGGCCCAGGGCATCATTATGGTGCTAGCCTACCTGGTGCCCGTCACATGGCTCTCGCTGCAACTGACGGGTGTGCCCCTGCCTCAGCTGATGTATGGCCAGGCTCTGGCCGAGATTGAGCAGCTGGAAGCGGCCCAGGGCATTGCTGCCAGCTATCTTAGCCCGTTTAACGACTGGAGTCCCTGGCATTTTCTGGCGCTGGTGCTGTGCCTGATGTTTGGCACTGCTGGCATGCCCCACATTCTGGTGCGCTTCTACACCGTGCCCGGCGTGCGCGACAGCCGCCGCAGTGTGGGCTGGGCGCTGGCCTGGATCTGCCTGATCTACTTCACCGCTCCGGCCTATGCCGCCTTTGCCCGCTGGGAAATGCTGCAAGATGTGGTGGGGCGCCCGGTGGCCGAGTTGCCCACATGGACGACCAACTGGGCCCAAACCGGCCTGCTGACAATTGCCGGGGGGCCTGGCGGCGGCCCTTTCCACCGCCGATGGCCTGCTGCTGGTGATCGCCTCGGCAGTGGCCCACGACATCTACTTCCGCACGTTCAACCCCAGGGCGGGCCAACGCGAACGGCTCTGGCTGGGGCGGGTGCTCGTGCTGGTGGCGGCGTGCCTGGCGGCGCTCACCGCACTGCAACGGCTGGGCATTATTGTGCAACTGGTGGCCTGGGCCTTTTCGCTGGCTGCCGCCTCGATCTTCCCCGTGCTGGTGCTGGGCATCTTCTGGAAGCGGGCCAACAGCACCGGGGCCGTGGCGGGCATGCTCAGTGGCCTGGCCGTCACCCTCGGCTACATGGTGCTGACCTACGCCTACCCACAGCTGGCGCTGCTCGGCATCAGCCATAGTGCGGCGGGCATTTTTGGCATCCCCGTCAACTTCCTCGTCACCTGGCTGGTGAGCCGGGCTGGCCCGCCGCCCTCGCCCCAGGTGCAGGCCCTGGTGGACTCACTGCGGCATCCGTAGGACAAGTGACGAGTGACGAGTGACGAGTGACGAGTGACGAGTGACAAGTGACGAGTGACAAGTGACGAGTGACGAGTGAGGAGTGACGAGTGACGAGTGACGAGTGACAAGTGACAAGTGACAAGTGACGAGTGACAAGTGACGAGGGACGAGGGACGAGGGACGAGTGACAAGTGACGAGGGACGAGGGACGAGGGACGAATTACGTTTTAGTTTCACGCTTCACGGATTACGTAGTACGGATTACGCAGCTCGCAGTACGCAGTACGCCTCACGTTTCACGTTTTACGTTTCACGCTTCACGGATTACGCAGTACGCAGTACGCGGCCCGTTTCATGCAGTTTATTGCCTATTAGTAAATTTCCTTTCACTTTGTGTAACGAATTCTTTCCTCACGAAACCTCTGTGGCGCGGTATGCTTTGCCCTAATCGAGACACAGGTCTGTATCGCCCGTTCAGAACGCTAACCTGTGTTTTCAACTTCTTCAACTAGCGTGGTGTGCCAGCACGTACCTGGCAAATTGCCACCGTTTTTCTATCGGGCGCTTTGTTTGCGCCCCATTCCTCAACTCAACAACGCAGCAGGTTGCGGGCTGCAACAATGTGGCGGCACACGCCTTTCCACAGCTTTCTTGTTGTTCTGCTGCGTAAAACGTCGTGAAGTGAGAAATTACGCCTGACGGATGACGGCCATGCTGCCCCATCCATGGTTGTAGCTATTACTCGTCCGTGCTTACTTCTGGTTATTGGCTGCGTAAGGAGGTGGAATGCCGACGACCTCGTTAATGGCATTTGGATGACTGGCGTGTGCCAATGGGCACGCGCGGCAAAATTGAGGAGCAGGGGTTGCTGGTTGTGCTCCACAAGGGCGTGTAGCCTGCTCACAGCACCTCTTTACGACACATGGCTACCTCACGGCTCAAAGGAAGAGCCACCAGAAAGGATGGGTTATGGCACGCGCAGCTTCTGCAATCAACAACCAGGATGAGGTTTCGCCCCGCGAGATTCGCAAGGTCATCTTCGCGTCGTCCGCCGGTACGATGATTGAGTGGTACGACTTCTATATTTTCGGCAGTCTGGCCTCCATTATTGCCAGTAAGTTCTACCATACCGGAACACCTCTGGGCGACATTATCGCCTGGTTGGCGGCCTTTGCCGTCGGCTTTATCGTGCGGCCCTTCGGCGCAATTGTGTTCGGGCGCATGGGCGACCTGATTGGGCGAAAGTACACCTTCCTCGTCACCATGACGCTGATGGGGGTGTGTACCTTTGTGGTGGGCCTGTTGCCGACGATTGATGTGATCGGCCCCGCGGCAGGTATCATCCTGATCGGGTTGCGCATTCTGCAAGGGCTGGCTCTGGGTGGTGAATATGGCGGTGCTGCTACCTACGTGGCTGAACATGCGCCCCACGACAAACGCGGCTTCTACACCAGCTGGATCCAGATCACCGCGACGCTGGGCCTCTTCGCCTCGTTGGGTGTGATTCTGGCTACTCGCCTCACCGTTGGTGAACAGGCCTTTGCCGATTGGGGCTGGCG
>JALONX010000895.1 GCA_025454695.1 Chloroflexaceae bacterium | reverse complement strand
CCTGCTGGCCAAAGCGCTGCATGTGCCACTGAAAAAGCTCTACTACCATGTGAATTTGCTAGAGGAACACGGCCTGATCCGGGTCAGCAGCACGCGGGTCGTCTCCGGCATCATCGAAAAGCAGTACCAGGTGACGGCCTACCGTATTTCCGTCAGTCGTAAGCTGCTGGCCAACGACGGCACTGATGGCGACGCTGCTGAAGGCGTGGAAGCGCTGCTTTCGTTTCTGCTCGGCCATACTGAAAGTGAGATTCGCAAAAGCTTTCAGGCGGGCCTGATCAACCCGGCCAGCACCAAGTTGAGCCAGGATGGCATTGTGCTGGGGCGGAACTGGCTGCGGCTGACGCCCCAACAGGCCCAGGAGTTAAGTGACCAGATGTTTGACGTACTGCTTGCTTTTGCCCGCCAGCAAGCCCCCGCCGATGACTCCAACAGTCGCTACTATGAAGTGCTGCAAGGCTTCTACCCGGTGGTGGCCCCGCCCGCCGCCACAAGCGAGCACGACTTGTCTCACGATGCGCCATGAATGTCAGCGTAAATTGGCCCCGTGACTATCAATCTAAAGTCATTTAGCGCCAAATGAAGGGGAACTTTATGTGTCTGCCACCACTGCTTAGCGAGATGATTGCGCAGCAGCAAGAACGAGAGCGACTAGCCGCGCTCTACTCACGCCGATTGCAGCCCCGCCGTGCGCCCGTGCTGCCACGCCTTGGGGTTATGACTGGACGGGCCTGTGTGCGATTGGGGGTGTGGCTGCTGCGGCGTAGCCAGGTCAAGGCCTACGTCTTCACCAGCGAGTTGCCATGCACACGCCCCAACCGTTTTTTACAAAATTGAGATTTACAGCGTGGAGACCGGGCTGAGCCATTGTTGGGGCGCGGCGCTGAGTTCTTGGGTGTCTTTTCACGCCTACGCATGTATGATATGTACTTTTTCCCCCACCACCCCACAAGGAGCATGTTATGGTTACATCTGGCCCCGATATACTGATTGACGCGCTGAGCAAAACCTATATGGTGCCGGAACGGGACGCCGGGTTAAAGGCCGCCATCACCAGCCTGGTAAAGCGCAAAACCCGCGAGGTCAAAGCGGTGGACGAAATTAGCTTTAGCATTGCGCCTGGTGAGGTGGTGGGTTTTCTGGGGCCAAACGGCGCGGGCAAAACCACCACCCTCAAAATGCTTTCCGGCCTGCTCTACCCCAGCGGCGGCCAGGTGCAGGTGCTGGGCCATGTGCCCTCGCAGCGCGAAAAGGCCTTTCTGCGCCGCATCACCCTGGTGATGGGCAACCGCAACCAGTTGCAGTGGGATATTCCCGCCATCGACTCGTATGAGCTGAATCGGGCCATCTACCGCCTCGCGCCGGAGCAGTTTAAGCGCACCCGCGACGAGTTTATTGAACTGCTGGAGCTGGGGGCACTGGTGAACAAGCCGGTGCGCAACCTCTCGCTCGGCGAACGCATGAAGGTCGAAATCGTCGGGGCGCTGCTGCACCAGCCCCAGGTACTCTTTCTCGATGAGCCGACGATTGGCCTGGATGTGACCATGCAGCGGCGCATTCGCACCTTCGTGGCCGAATACAACCGTCGCTTCAACGCCACCGTGATTCTCACCAGCCACTACATGGCTGATGTAGAAGCGCTCTGTAAGCGGGTGATCGTGATTCACCACGGTAAGCTGCTCTACGACGGCGACCTGAGCGGGCTGGTGGAACGCTTTTCTGCCACCAAAAAGATTAGCGTTTCGCTCGACGACGCCACCGCAGACCTGAGCATGTATGGCGAGGTGCTAAGCCGCGAGGGCGACCGGGTGACGCTTCAGGTGCCCAAGGCCGAGACCTCGCGCATCACCGCCCGCTTGCTCAGCGACATGGCCGTGAGCGACCTCACCGTAGAAGATGCCCCGATTGAAGACGTGATTGAGCGGGTGTTTGCGGCGGAAGCGAACCTTGCTTAGCTGCAAAGGAAATACAGGAAATGAAGGAAATTTCTTGAGCAATAGTCCGTTATTTCCCTCATTTCCTTGTGCTTTCAGGAGATTCTATGCGCGATATGCTTGACTTTTACCTGACCACGATGAAGCAGGCGATCATCGTGCAGTTTCAGTACCGCGTTTCGAACTATTTTTACATGATTGGCATGATTGCCGAGCCGGTGATCTACCTCGTCGTTTGGGCGACGATTGCCCAGGCCCAGGGCGGCAGCGTGGCAGGCTACACGGCGGGCGCATTTGCGGCCTACTACATCATCTGGACGCTGGTGCGCAATATGAACATCGTCTTTACGCCCTACGGCTGGGAGTCGCGCATCAGGCGCGGTCAACTAACCGGCATGCTCATGCGCCCGATCCACCCCATTCACTACGACCTGGCCTATTTTGCGGGCTACAAAGTGGTGGTGATTGTCTTCTGGCTGCCCATCGCCGCCGTGCTGGCCCTGGCCTTTCAGCCCACGCTCAACCCCACGCCGTTGCAAATCCTGGTTTTTGGCATCGCCATCTGGGGCGCGTATCTCATCCGCTCGATGTTTCTGTGGGTGCTGGGCATGCTCAGCTTCTGGACAACGCGGGTGAGTGCGCTCTACGAACTCTATTTTGCAATGGAACTGCTGCTGTCGGGCCGCCTCGTGCCCATGGCGCTATTGCCCGATTGGGCGCGGCAGATCGCCAACGT
>JALONX010000894.1 GCA_025454695.1 Chloroflexaceae bacterium | reverse complement strand
ATTATGGCCTACTTGCAGCAACGCAACCCCAACGACGGCGCGGCCCTACTGCCGCCAGAATTCCCGGTGCTGCGGGCAAAACCAGAGGGTGCCATCCTGCGGGCTGCCCCCAACGACAACGCCAGGGTGCTGGCCACCATCACGCCCGAACAGCGCATTTTCCCCTTCACCAAAGAAAACGGCTGGTACGAAGTGGTAGTGCGGGGCGAATGGCGCACCATCGGTTGGGTGCGCGAAGATCAGGTGGAAGAAACCAACGAACCGGTGGTAGTGCCAACCCCGGCAAACTCGTGACTTTTACTCACCCCCGAGGACGCCGAGCACGCAAAGAACGGAAACCCCAAAAAAACTTTGCGTGCTTTGCGTGCTCGGCGGTGAAAGCAGCTAAATGACCGCAGTCACGGCCTGCTCCACATCCAGCGCTGGGCCGCCGGGCTGGAGCCAGGCCAGGAACTCGACGTTGCCCGCTGGGCCGGTGATGGGCGAGCGCACCAGGCCACACGGTGTGAGTCCAAGCCGGGCGGACTCGGCCAACACCGCCCGCAGCACAGCGGCATGCACCTTGGGGTCGCGCACCACCCCGCCTTTGCCCACCTGGGCCGCCCCGGCCTCGAACTGGGGCTTCACCAGGGCCACCACCCACGCTTCTGGCGTAATCAGCCGTTGCACGGCGGGCAGCACCAGCGCGAGCGAGATGAAGGCGGTGTCTATGACGGCACATTGTGCAAGTGCTGAGTGCTGAGTGCTGAGCCTGCCCTGAGCGAATGCGAAGGGTGCTGAGTGCTGAGTGTCCTCCGCATCTCTGCGTCTCTGCGTCTCTGCGTTTTGCGTTCCGCGTTCTGCGTTCTGCTCTGGTAAGCTTTCCAAATAGCGGATGTTCGTCCGTTCCAGCACCACCACGCGGGCATCCTGGCGCAGCCGCCAGTCGAGAATGCCGTAGCCCACATCCACCGCGTAGACGCGAGCCGCCCCCCGTTGCAGCAGCACATCGGTAAAACCACCGGTGGAAGCGCCCACATCCAGCGCCACTAGGCCCGCCGGGTGTAGCCCGAATGAGTCCAGGGCATGGGCCAGCTTGTAGCCGCCCCGACTCACGTAGGGCAGGGCCGCTTCCACCTCCACATGGGCCGCTTCATCCACCGGCAGGCTGGCGCGGGTTTGCACCTGGCCGTTCACCCGCACGCTGCCCGCCATCACCAGGGCCTGGGCGCGGGCGCGGCTTTCGGCCAGGCCCCGCTCCACCAGGGCCTGGTCAAGCCGACGTTTTGCCACTACGCCCCTCGTTCCAAACGCGACACTTCCGCCTCCAGGTCAGCGACATACTGCACCATCCACGGCAGCGGCGCAGTGTCCAGCCCTTCCACCCGTGCGCGCAGGCGTTGCAGCTCGTTGCGGCGGCGCTGCGCCTCCTGGGCGCGGTTGCGGGGTGGGGCAGGCGGCGGCACAAACACCGGGTCGGGCTTCCCAGCCAGGTACTGCGATACAATCTCAGTGAGCAACTCGGGCAACTCGCGATCCTGTTCATGCAGCAATGTCTCAAGCTTGGCCCGCTCCACCGGATCGAGGTAGAGGCGGGTAGGTATGGTGAACTGGCCTTCCTGCGACATGGACACCTCCTGGTTAGCTGGCTACGACTAGTCCTCATATTATACTTCAGTACTGTATCATTTGACAGCGCCATATGGTACAATTTGCATACGATAGTTTATGCACCCTTTGCGACTTTTTATGTCACAGCACCGCTACCCAGACACCCTTGAACAACGTGCGGTCTCATGCGATGACACTACCGCTCCGCTGAGTCTCCTCTACGAGATTAGTCGAACGTTAATCGCTGGTGGTTCCCTGCGCGAACTCCTTTCCCGCCTACTAAACCGCACGGTGGCTGCCCTGCATGCCACTCGTGGCAGCATCCTCGTGTTACAAAACACACATGAAGAGGATGGCTACATCATTCGGGCTGGGGCCGGTGTCGCTTCCACCGCGCAAGATTTAACGCGGGTGCTACGCGAAGGGGTTGCGGCCCATGTCATCGCCTCACGCCAGACCGCCCTTATTGACGATGTGCGGCACGACCCGCGCTGGGTGCAAAGCTCCATTGACCAGGGTACTGTCACGCCCCGTGCGGCGCTAGTGGTGCCACTGGTCAATAATGATGTTGTGACTGGCGTGCTAACGCTGTGGCACACCGAGCCAGGCTACTTCAGCCCCGCCGACGTGGAACTGATGAACGCCGTTGCAGCCCAGGCGGCCATGGCGATTGAGCGCACTACCGCCCACGAGCAGGCCCAGCGCCGGGCCGATGAACTGGCCACCCTCCACGATGCGGCCCTCGACATTGCCACCGCTACCAATCTGGACGCGCTGCTAGCACGCATGGCCGAACGGGCCGCTCGGCTCGTCGCTTCCGACCGCACGAACGTCTTTCTGTTGCATGAACAACAGCAGGAATTGGAACTGGTTGCTTCGCATAATGTGCCCATGCCAGCAGTGGGCTACCGCCTGAAACTCGGTGAAGGAGCGGCTGGTCGCGCTGCACTCCACCGCCAGATTGTCCACATCAAAAGCTATCGTGATTGGCCCGAACACCTGCCTGCCTTCAACACCCTTCCTGATCAAACGGTGCTTTCGGTACCACTCCTTTTGGGCGAACGTGTCGTTGGTGTTATTAC
>JALONX010000893.1 GCA_025454695.1 Chloroflexaceae bacterium | reverse complement strand
GTCAAAGCCCTGCGTAAACTGCGCCACCCGCGCCTGGGCAAACTGCTGAAGGACTACCTGGATCAGATTTAACAACTGACGAAAAAACTCTCGCAAAGGCGCAAAGACGCAAAGGAGTCCCGTACAGATATTCTTCTACAATTCTTTGTGAGCTTTGCGGCTTTGCGAGAGCTACAAAAACGGCTTATACAGGTCGTACTGCATTTGCATTTCACATGTAAACCGAGAACTGATGAACCGTTGCTGGTTCCGGTTCTCGGTTTTGCGTTTTTGGAAGGTTGCGTTCACACAGTGTGTATCGAGAAAGCATGCGCATAGCTTTGTAGACTCCCAACCAACTGCGAGTCCTTTGCGCCTTTGCGCCCCTTCGACAAGCTCAGGACAGGCTTTGCGAGAGCATTTCAGAGGCTGACACATGACGACAGAAAACCTTACCCCCACCCAACAGCGCATCATCGCCATGGCCGATGAACTGGCCGCCCGCTTCGCCGAACGGGCCGACCAGCACGACCGGGAGGGGTCTTTTCCATTCGAGAATTATGACGACCTGCGGGCATCTGGCTACCCGGCCCTGATCGTGCCCAGGGCCTATGGTGGCGATGAGGTGAGCCTCTTCGACATGGTGCTGGCCCAGGAACACCTGGCCCGTGGCGATGGGGCGACTGCCATGGCAGTTGACATGACTATCCACCTCATCGGGCGCATCCGCGAAACGCAGCAGTGGCCCGAGCCGATTTTCGCCCATGTCTGCCGGAGCATTGTGGAGGAAGGCGCACTCATCAACGCTGCCGCCACCGAGCCAGAAATGGGCAGCCCTTCACGGGGCGGCTTGCCCGCCACCACCGCCACACCCACCGAAGGCGGCTGGCTGGTGCAGGGGCGCAAGCAGTTCGTGAGCATGGCCCCGGCGCTGCGCTACTTTGTGGTGAGCGTGGCCCTGCCCCCAACACCAGAAGCCTCCCAGGGCAGCAGCGCCAACGCCATTATCGAAGCAGGCGCGGCAGGGCTGACGCTGGAAGACACCTGGAGCGACGCCCTGAGTCTGCGCAGCAGCGGCTCCTACGACCTGCTGCTCAACAACGTCTTCGTGGCCGACGAGTGGCTGGTGGATCGGCAGCCCCTCGGTGTCAGCACTGGCCAGAAATCGCCCATTCAGATGGCCTGGTTCAGCCTGACCCTTTCCGCCGTGTACCTGGGCATTGGCCAGGCCGCATGCGACACCGTGTGTGCCTATGCTCGCCAGCGGGTGCCCACCGCCCTGGGCAAACCCATCGCCACGCTGCCCCACATCCAACGGCGGGCCGGTGAGATGCAGGTGAGCTTGAGTGCGGCCCGAGCTGTGCTGCACCAGGTCGCCCGCAGCTGGTCGAATGCGCCTGAGCTACGCCCCAGCCTGGCCCCCCAGATTGCCCTGGCCAAATACCTCTGCACCAACGCCGCTGTAGATGCCACGGATCAGGCCCTGCGCATGGCCGGGGGCTTCGGCCTCACCCGCCGCCTGCCGCTGGAACGCTTCTACCGCGACGCCCGCGCTGGACTCACGCATCCCCCCACCGACGAGGCCGCTCTGGAGATGATTGGCAAAGCCGCCCTGGGCGTATAAACGCTGAACGCTGAACGCTGAACGCTGAAAACGCCCCAGCGTTCAGCGTTTCCTCCCCCCTATTCCTTCGGTATCTGCTTCAGAGTGTGCTAGCTGGCGTTGTAACCCGTCACGTGTCATCATCGCTCAGCGTTCAGCGTTCCGATAATCTCAAATCTCCAATCTCAAACCCTAAATTGTGACAGTAGCTGTCACATCAGCACAGTAGAATAGCCTCAAAAGGGTTGAGGCTTTGCCAAAGGAGGGCTGTATGAGCAGGATGCGGCAAGAGGCCACGATGCCGTTCCCGTTTCCAATTGAACTACCAACCTGGCTCTGGCGGCAGCTTGTGCTGGTGCCCGAGGCCGGGCTACTGGTGCTGGTGCTGGGCCTGCACATGCTGCTGGGTTCGCCGCTGCTGACGGCCTTTCTGGGCCTGCTGCTGGTAGGCTGGTTTGCGGCTCGCAACGGTCTGCTGTTCGCCGCCCGCCACACTTTCAACACCGCAAGCTATGACGAGGCCGAAGGCTACACCAACCTCGCCCTGAAGCTCTACCCCTACTCCGCCGATGGCTACTACTTGCGTGGCTCGCTGGAACTGGCCCGTGGCAATGCGGAAGCTGCTGAAACGGCGCTTCGTCAGGCCATTGCCCTCTATCCCGACCATGCACCCATCCACGCCGCCCTGAGCGGGGTGTTTTTGGAAATCGGCCAGGTGGCGGAGGCCCGCCAGGAAGCTGTTCGTGCCCTCGCTATTGACGAGCGCTGTGCTGCGGCCCACCTGCACATCGCCACTGCTGATCAGGTTCAGGGTATACCCCTGGATGAAGTAGAGCTGTATCTGCGCGAAGCCCAGCGCCACCCCGCCGCCCCCGCCGATGCAGCCGCCCTGCGCTGTGCCCTGGCGGGGCTGCTGCTGGAGCAGCAACGGGCCGCCGAAGTGCAGCTCACCTTGCGCGGGGTGGAAACATTGCTGAAGCAGTGTCCCACGCCACAGCAGGCCAGTCTCTATTTTCAACTGGGGGAATTGCGCCAGGCCCTAGGCGAACTGGAAAGCGCCCGCACCTGTTTTCACACCAGCGAAACGCTCGATC
>JALONX010000892.1 GCA_025454695.1 Chloroflexaceae bacterium | reverse complement strand
CAGGAAATCTGCAATCTGCAATCTACAATCTGCATTGCTGTTGAGCCACTCACACAACCCCTGGGCCTCGTGCCAGCTAACGTTGACCACCGGGTGATCATCGTGCCCGGCGGGCGGGTGGGGGCCGTGCCAGTGCAGCGGCGGGCTTGCCCCGGTGGCCGCCACATAGGCAGCGTACAGCGCATTCGTCACCGGCACGCGGGCGATGGCGAAGGCCGGGAGCGTCAGGGTGTGCTGGGGCGACTCTTCGCGGTAGCTCTCGCGCGTGCCGCCATATTGCTTCGCCAGGCCGCTCAACTCCGCCTCTGGCGTGCCCATGCGGAAGGGTACCGAGGGAATGACGATAAACGTTGGCAACAGTTGGCGTATGTCCATCGCTTCTTTTTTTGCCACAGAGAACACAGAGCCTGCCCTGAGCTTGCCTGCCCTGAGCGTAGCCGAAGGGTCGAAGGGGACACAGAGCAGCAGAACCAAGAACCGAGAACCAAAGCTGAACTTTGAAATGAAGAGCATTGCACGACTTCTTCTTCAGCGTTCAGCTCATCTTGTCATCTTGTCATCTTGTCTCTGTGCCCTCTGTGTCCTCTGTGGCTACTGTCTTCACACCCGCCCGTAAATCCGGTTCAGCCGGTAGAGTTCGCGTTCATCCACCGTGTTGGTAAAGTAGCTGATGTCGTTGACGGCCCGGAGTGCCTCGTAGCCCTGCACCAGGAAGTGGTGCAGCACCGCCAGGCCCGCCACCCGCGCCACAATCCCGGCCCGCTTGAGTGCCCCGCCGAGCAGCGGGATGCGCGTGAGGCGGTGCATGTCGTGAAGCGCGCCCTTGACCAGTGAGAGTTGCTTCAGCCGGTCGTCGTAGTTGTCGGCCTCGCGGTACTGCTCCTCGTAGAGCGCTTCGTCGAACGGGAGAGGAATGTTATTGGCCAGCATGCGTTCGGCAAGGTCATCGTCGAGGCGGTTGGTCATCTCCAGCAGGCCCATCACCTCTTCCAGATCACGGGCGGTGACGCCGGGCACCAGGTGCAAAAACTGATGCACGCGCCGTGCCCCCGTATCCCGATCATTGGTGTCACGGGGGCCATAAATCTCGTCGAAAAAAAACAGGCCCAGCTTGCGGTATTGTGGCATCAATGCCAGGTCGGCGTGGTCGCGGCGCAAGCGGGCCGACTGAAAGGCTTGCAGTGCCCGCCGATATTCGTTGAAACTGGACATAATGTAAAACGCTGCCGAATGCGGACAGGCTGCTCCGCATCAGCCACCAAATCAATTTTGCTCTCGCAAAGCCGCAAAGCTCGCAAAGGAATTGCACCTGTAGGTTTTTCTGCGATCCTTTATGAGCTTTGTGCCTTTGTGAGCGACCCTACTAACAGTCTCCCCCTATGCGCCCAGGCTTTCTGCAAAGATGCTCACCGCCTCTATCACCTGCTCGTCGTTAACGATCAGCGGCGGGATGAAGCGCACCACATTGTCGTAGGTGCCGCATGTGAGCAGCAGTAGGCCCCGTTCGCGGCACGCGGCAATGGCCTTTTTGGTGGCAGCGGCGGCGGGGCTGCCATCGGCGTTGGTCAGTTCCACACCCACCATCAGCCCCGCGCCGCGCACATCGCTGATGATTGGCTGGCGTTGCTTGAGTCCGCACAGTGCGTTCATCAGGTTCTGGCCCTGGCGGGCGGCGTTTTCCACCATGCCCTCTTCCTGCATGGCGGCGATGGTGGCAACGGCTGCGGCGCACGAAAGGGCGTTGCCGCCGTAGGTGCCGCCGTGGGTGCCGGGCTGCCACTGGCTCATAATCTCGCGGCGGGCGGCCAGGCCCGAAAGGGGCATGCCGCTGGCAATGCCCTTGGCCATCACCATAATGTCGGGGGTGATTCCGGCGTGATCGTGGCCCCACCAGCGCCCGGTGCGCCCAAAGCCGCTCTGCACCTCGTCCACAATCAGCAGCGCGCCAATCTCATCGCACATGGCCCGCAGCCCCTGGAGGAAGCTGGCCGGAGCGGGAATGTAGCCGCCTTCGCCCAGCACCGGCTCCACAATCATCGCCGCCACGCTGGCCCCGTTGGTCTGGGTGTTGAGCATGTGGCGCAGTTGGCGCAGTGGTTCGCCGCAGCACTCCGTGGCCGAAGTTTTGAAGCGGCAGCTGCTGCATGTGGCGTAGGGCGCAAAATGGATGCCGCTGGGCAGCGGGGCCGAACCTTCGCGGTATTTGCCTTTGCTGCTGGTGAGGGCCATGGCACCGTAGGTGCGCCCGTGGAAGCCGCCAACAAAGGCGATCACGTCGGGGCGACCAGTGACTTGCCGGGCCAGCTTCACGCTGGCTTCCACCGCCTCTGCGCCGCTGTTGCTGAAGAAGAACATGTCCAGGGCCGACGGCACGATCCTGCGCAGGGCTGCCACCAGTTCCAGCATGGGCTTGTGATACACGATGTTCACCTGACCATGCAGCAACAGCCCGGCCTGCTCACGGATGGCTTCTACCACGCGGGGGTGGCAATGGCCCGTGTTGGTCACGCCTATGCCACATGTAAAATCAAGATAGCGGCTCCCATCGGTGCCGTAAAGGTAGGCACCCTCGGCCCGTTCCACCACTACGTCGGTGTAGCGTGCCCAGACTGGCGCAAGGTGTGCGGTATTTTCAAATAAACTCATAGTAGTTCCCCTCTGTTTTTCAGGTTGTTAT
>JALONX010000148.1 GCA_025454695.1 Chloroflexaceae bacterium | reverse complement strand
CCGCCGACCACCAGGCCACCTACGTGGGCCTCTACCAGACGCTGCAAAACACGGCGATTTTTGCCCTGCCGATTGTGGGCACGCTGCTGGCCGACATGGTGGGCCTGCCGATTGCCCTGGCCCTGGCGGGTGCGCTGCGACTCACGGGGGCCACGCTCTATGTGGTCTTCGGGTTACACAAGGTCGGTCGGCCCGAAACAGCCCCGCTCACCTGAGGCCCGCTGCGTGCAGCAGTTCGTCGGCCCAGGCGGCGTCGGCCTCGGCCAGGGGCGGCGTGGGCGGCTGGCGGTAGTTAAGCGAGAGATCAAAACTGAGCGAGTCATACACAATCCCGAGCGCCTCCTGCACATCCAACATCACATCCGCATCGCCCGGCAGCAGGGGAATGGGCACCAGTGGCAACCGTTCCTGAAGTGCCACCGGCCAGACTGACATGTATGGCCGACGTTCTGCCCGACTCACGAAGATAAAGTAGGCTGCATCGGGTAATGGTTCCTGGGTCGGAACGCGCCGCCCAGCCCGCAGCACGTCTATTTCCACCAGATGCGCCGAACTGTAGAGCAGGCGGCGGCGCTTGTCGAGATACTCCTGATAGCCTTCCCCGCGTTTATTGGCTGGCGATAACACCTCTATCGCCGTCACCAGGGTGCGGTTGGCGACATCGCGAATTTCTAACCATGTGATTGGTATCTGTGCCGGGATAATCGTGGCAACCTCCAGGGGTGCAGGAGCGACGAAAGCGGTTCGTGGAGGTTGTATTTGCACGTTGGTCGCAACGCTCACATCCGGGTACATGTCACGAGACGTAATCGTCACATCATCGAGTGTTTCGGCTACGAAACGTCGCACCGGGCGCACCACATAGGTCGGGCGAAGTTTTGGGGCGAGCTGCCGGGCAATTTCTGAACACAGCTCCGCATGAAAGCTTGTCCACTCATCGCCCTCAAGATAGGGATCCATCCCCGGAAATGGCGTTGGCATGGCTGGTTCCTCCCTCGGTGCATTCCTTGCTTCAGTATACCATCACGAGCGGTGCTAGTGCAGATTAGCCCATAAGTACTACACCACAATCACCCACCAGGCTAGCTCGTGTGGTATAGTGTTGGCGGTTTTCTTTAATTTTGGTTAAGACGGTTACAAAGTTGTAATGCCGCCCCGTATACTGCTCAGGTAGCGTCTTACAGCCGTTTTGACCAGGGAGGTCTGCCGCATGCATCGTCCACGCTTTCATTTTACCCACGTTGTTTTGTTACTCCTCACAGTTTGTATGGTTTTTGCCACGGGTGTGGCCGAAGCCGGTATTCGTGATAACCCGCCGCCGCTGCCGGGCTGGGTGCATCCCAATCGCTTCAGCCCTGATGACTCGCCCCAGCGCCATGGCATTATTCTGCCGGGTGGGCGGGTGCAATACAGCTCGCCAGTGATTGCCGATATTGACGGCAACGGCGGCAATGGCCAGGAAGTAGCCGTTGCCAGTGCCGATGGCAACTTGTATGTGTTTGGCAGCGATGGTCGTCTGCGCTGGAGCAAGCAGGTCACTTCGTGCGGCGGCGACGCGGTGCAAAGCGCACCGGCGGTGGGCCGCATTTTTGGCCCGGGCAACGCGCCCCATGTGGTGGTGAGCTATGGCTCGGTGAACGGTGGCTGCGACGGCGGCGTGGTAGCCTACCGTGGCCCCGATGGCGGCGAGGCCTGGCGCTTCAGCACGCAGCGCTGGGCGGCCAGCCAGGGCTACAGCGAAAATCTCTACGGCGTCTATTCTACGCCAGCCATGGCCGATGTAGACGGCAATGGCCCGCTGGTGATTGGCTTCGGCAGCTTTGACCGCAACATCTACTTGCTGAACGCCGATGGTAGCGTGCGTTGGTACTACCACAATGCCGATACGGTCTGGTCGTCGCCCGCGTTTGCCGATGTAAATGGCGACCAACGGCTCGACATGGTGATTGGCACCGATATTTCGGCTAATTCCTTTTTCCAGACGCCGGACGGTGGTTTCGTGATGGCCTTTGACACCCGCCCGTTGCAGGCGGCCACCAAACGGATTGAGTTCCAGCCTAGCAACAAGCCCATTCAGTTCCCAATGTTGTGGCGCACCACCTTCGATCAGGCGGTATTCTCTTCGCCTGCGATTGGCGACATTGTGCCAAATTCGCCCGGTCTGGAGATTGCCATTGGTGCCGGTTGTTATTTCCCGGTGGGCAACGCCAACAAACGGGGCAAGTATGTGCGTATTCTGCGCGCCTCCGATGGTGGCGTCATCCAGACGCTGAATGCCCCGGCCTGTGTGCAGTCGGCCCCGGCGCTGGGCGACATTGACGACGACGGGCAGCTGGAGATTGTGGCCCAGGTGGGCAAAGACAGCGACACCGGCTACGACGGCTTGAGCCGGGTGGTGGCCTGGGATGCCGAAAACCCCAACCCCAAATGGTCGCGAGTGCCCTACAACCCCAATAGCCCGCCGAACGATCGGGGCGGCAATTCCCGCAGCATTGGCAGCCAGCAGGCTCCGGTGATTGCCGACCTTGATGGCAACGGCTCGTTGGAAGTGGCGGCAGCAAACTTCTGGAGCGTGCATGTGTTTAATGGCCGTGACGGCAACCCGCTGACCTGCCAGAACAATGCCTGTGGTGGCCAGACTTCGCTGTTCGCCTGGGGCACCCTTGAGTCCACCCCGGCGGTGGGCGACATCAACGGTGATGGCAAGCTCGACATGGTGATCGGCGGCATCCACGTTTTCAACGAAGGCGGTAACCGGGGTATGCTCTATGCCTGGACGGATTTTGCTGGCCGCATCAATAGCCCGGCGGGCAACAAAAAAGCCTTTAGCGCACCCTGGCCCATGTTCCGGGGCAACCCCCAGCACACCGGTTCCGTTGCCGACCCGCGGATTGTGTCGAACATCGCATCAATTACGTCGCTCACTAGCACGCAGCGCTCGCGGCAGTTCCAGCTTAGCTTCACCGACGCGGTTGGTGGCAGCATCAACTGGCGGGCACGGCTGGAAGGCGGCAGCGGGGTGATTGCCCTGGGTGGAACCACTAGCGGAGCCTCAAATCAGCCGCTCACGGTAGACATCAATGCGTCGCGCTCGGCGGGCGTGGGCGACTATAGCGCCACGCTGGTGGTAGCAGCAGACGGGCTGCCGGAGCTGCGCATTCCCATCAGTGTAAAGGTTGCGGCCAATCTCACCGAGGTCTTTCTGCCCGTGGTTGCGCGGTAACGTTTTGGTTTGCCGTCAGTTTTAAGTAAGAGACCGGCACCTGCAAGGTGCCGGTCTCTTACTTTTGTAGAAACCCCGCCTGTAAGTTCTTGTAATGCTGCCTTCGTGTGGTGAACCACCGCCTGAAGGCGGCACTACAATGCTCTTCTTCATAATGGCAGGCCACTACTCTTTCCACAGTGCCCGCCAGAAATCTTGCACCGTGGTCTGGACGCTGGCGATGGTCTGGCGCACCGGGTCGGGCGAGAGGCGTGCATCGAGGCGGGTGCGGGCGTCGTCAATCACCTCGTTCAGCATTTTGTGCGACTCAGCGGCATGCAGCTGGGTGAGCAGCTGGGCATAGGCATCTATGAGTTGCTCGCGGTCGGCCTTGGGCGTTTCTTCCAGCAGATTGGCAACGAGGCGGCGAGCATTATCGTAAAACGATTCAACAGACATGGGACTATCCCTTCACGAAGGTGCGATTGTCTGTTCATTATACGACGTTGGCGGGAGAAATGTTGACCGCAAAAACGAGGAACGATGAACGCGGAACGAGGAATGAGATTTCTTGTCTTATTCAGCGTTCCGCGCTCAACACTCAGAAGTCCTCGTCCTCCCGAATGACCTCCCGCGAGCGGCCACCTTCGGCGGGGCCAACAACGCCCTGCTGTTCCAGCAGGTCAATCAGCTGGGCCGCTTTGCTGTAGCCAATGCGCAGGCGGCGTTGTAGCAGCGAGGCCGAAGCCCGCTGGTGCTGCTTCACCAGGGCCAGGGCCTGGGGCAGCAGTTCGTCCTGTTCTTCAGTCGAGAGGAACTCGCCGGGTGGAGTAAAGTCCTCGCCTTGGGTTGGAGATTGGAGATTAGCGATTGGAGATTGGCGATTGGTGATTGGCGATTGGGAAGCAGCCTCTCCATTGTTCTGAGTTGCAGGACTAATCTCCGATCTCTTATCTCCAGTATCTTGTATCTCGGGTGGGGCCGCATTGCGCCAGAAGGTGACGATGTGCTCCACTTCGCGGTCGGAAACGAAGGTGCCCTGGATACGCACCAGCTTGGCGGCGTCGGCAGCCATGTAGAGCATGTCTCCCCGGCCCAGCAACTGGTCGGCACCGGGTACGTCGAGAATCACCCGGCTATCCACCTGCGAGGTGACGGCAAAGGCAATGCGCGAGGGGAAGTTGGCCTTAATCAGGCCGGTGATCACATCTACCGAGGGGCGCTGGGTGGCGATGATGAGGTGAATGCCGGTGGCGCGGGCCATCTGGGCCAGGCGGCAGATCTGCGTCTCAACTTCATCGGGGGCCATCATCATCAGGTCGGCCAGCTCATCAATCACAATCAGAATGTAGGGCATCGGCTCCAGGTCGGCCCGTTTGCGCTGGAGCTGTTTGTAGCTGTCGAGGTTGCGGCAGGCGTGGCGGGCAAAAATCTTGTAGCGCCGCTCCATCTCGCGGGTGGCCCATTTAAGAATAGGCACCACCCGTTCCAGTTCGGTGACAACGGGGTGCAGCAGGTGGGGAATACGGTTGTAAACGATCAGTTCGACCATTTTAGGGTCAACCATAATCAGCTTCAACTCGTCGGGCGAATGTTTCAGCAGCAGCCCGCAAAGGAAGGCGTTCACCGCCACCGATTTACCGGAGCCAGTGGCCCCGGCCACCAGCAGGTGGGGCATGCGGGTCATATCGGCCACCACCGGCGCACCGCTCACATCTTTGCCCAGCGGCAGCTTGAGTTTACCCTTGCTGGTGTCAAACTCCTCGCTCTCCATCACCTCCCGCAGGTTCACCATGGAAATGGCCGAGTTGGGAATCTCAATCCCCACCACCGCTTTGCCGGGAATAGGTGCTTCGATGCGGATGGACTGGGCCGCCAGCGCCAGGGCCAGGTCTTTTTCCAGCGTGGTGATTTTGCTCACCTTCACCCCCACGGCGGGCTGAAGTTCAAACTGCGTCACCGCCGGGCCGGTGTTCACCCCAATCACCCGTGCTTCGACTTTAAAGCTAGCCAGCGTTTCTTCAATCAGGCGGGCACGCACCCGGCGCTCCTCGTCGGTAATGCCACCTTCCACCGGCGTGTCGAGCATGGCCGTGGCAGGCAGCGGCCATGCCCGGTAGACCGTGGGCACCCCAAAGCCTTCCAGCGTTTCTTGCACTGTTTCGTTGACGGGCGCTGGCGCGGGTGTGGGGCGGCTGGGCACAGACTCACGGGGCTTGTCGGCTTTGGCGGCAACCATTTTCGCCGCAGGCGGGGGCACTTCAACTGGCGGCAGCTCGCCTCGTTTACGGGCTGGTTCAGCGTCTGCTGCCGGTGGCGTGGCTTCAGGCCGTTGGAACAGGCTGGCGCGGGCCGGGCGGGCGGCAATCGGCGTGGGCACAATATCGTCATCGGGTTGGGGCGGCGGGGCAAAGGCCAGCGACTCACGGCCCGGCAGGGCCGGTGCATCCACCGGGGCGGCGCGGCGCGGGCCGCTCCAGAGCGTTTCCCACAAGCGCTGTGCGCCACCGGCAATGCCCGCGAGCAGTTCCCGCAGCGTAATGTTGAAGGTCAGCATCACCCCGGCCAGGGCCAGCACAATCACCACCAGCATGGCGGCAGGGCGACCGATGGCGGTACTCAGCACTTCGACCATAGCGTAGCCCACCAGCCCGCCACCCCGCCCGACCCGCTCGTCCAGCGGTATATCATGGCTGGGGAACTCCAGCAAAGCCAGGATCATGGTCAAAATCAGCAGCGTGCCCACCAAGTTCGCCCCGGTGAGCTTGGCATCATGCATGCGCTCCTGCACCAGGATGGCAAAGCCGAGCAGCCCCAGGGCCAGCGGCACAATCAGGGCACCGCCGCCAAAGGCCTGCTGCACCGCCTGAATGTAGACATCGCCCACGCCGCCCGCCGTGCCGGTGAGAAAGAAGATCAGCGTCACCAGGGCAATGGTGATCAGGCCCAGGGCGAAAAGTTCGCGCTGGTGTTCGGGCCGCAACGACAGTTCAAAGGCGGGCTGCTTTTTGCCACGGGCTGGCTTGCGCCCCCCACGGGCCGGGGCGCTCTTCTTCCCGCTGCCAGATTTTGAAGTGGCGCTGCTTGATCGGGTCTTTTCGCGTCTGGTTGCCATACTGCTCCTGGCGACATGGTGGGTTTGTGCTTTGCCACAGAGGGCACAGAGGCCACAGAGGGTAGATTCCACCATGTGTCGTTCTGAACCCGGCAATTGGAGGCTGTTTGCTCAGCCAACTCCTTATGTGATCCGAAATTATAGCACATTTGCGCCAGGGTGAGCTGTTTTGTTACCTTGTTACCAACGGCAAGAAGATACGATGTTGCGTTGGCTCTGGTGCATTACCTGGCGTTGCGGTGGTGGTTACTGTTACACCTGGGCTAGCCGTTACGGTTGGGGTTGCATGAGGTGCGCCCGGTGTCGTTGCCGTTGCCGTTGCCGTTGCCGTAGTGGTCGGCGAGGCACGAGGATCGGGTGTCGCCGTGGTAGTTGGAGCCGCTGTCGCCGTGGTAGTTGGAGCCGCTGTCGCCGTGGTGATTGGGAGTGGCGTAGCCGACGCAGTTGGAGCCGCTGTTGCACTCGGATCGGGCGTCGCCGTGGTGGTCGGAATGGCTGTCGTTGTCGCGGTTGGAATCGCCGTGGCGGTTGTAGTCGGAACTTCGGTCGCTGTCGCAGTGGGGATTACCGTTGCGGTTGAGGTCGGCGTCGGCGGGTCGGTAGTGTTGGTCAGGTCAAACTGAGTGGTTCCGCTGAAGTCGCTGGCACTCGCTGTGACACTGTAACTTCCGGCTACTGCGTTAGCGGTGGCCCGTACACTGGCTCGGCCCCATTCATCAGTTGTGGCGACCGTGCTGCTCAAAACGGCGCTGGCCCCAATGGCCGGTGCGCTGAGGTTTACGGCAATATTGCGTATGCCGCTTCCACCCGTTTCGCTCACGGTGACCTGAAGTGGCGTGGGAAAGGCTGTGTTCACCTGGGCTGCCTGGTCGTCACCATCACTGGTGGCAATGGTATAGCCCTGCATCTCCATTGCCCCCATGTCCACCCTGCCGCCGCTAATGCGGGGCTTGCTGCGATAGTCGGTGGTCATGCCAGTAGGGATCAGGTCATTGTTGCCGACATTGATGGCGGGCGAACCAGGCCGCAGGCGCAGGTCGCCAATGGGTGTAGGCGCATCCGGCACTGCCAGGACAAAACGTGGGTCAGTATCCAGATTCCCCCCGCCGTCCGCGCCGTACACCGGATCCCAATTCATGCCGCTGCCGCCTGAGTCCTGCACCAGTGAAGAGCGGATCGTCAGGTAGACCACGGGTGGTGCTGGCGGGTCGGGCGGTGGAGGTTGGATGTTGTAAATGCTAGGACGAAGCCAGGCTCGGTTGCCCCAGAGGATGCTGTTTTCAATCGTCAAAAAGCTATTTGAGTTGTAAATTCCGCCGCCTGCTGTCGTGTCATTCGTACCATTGCCGCTAAAGGTGGCAGTGGCCAGCCGCAGGCTACTACCTTCGTTATACATCCCCGCGCCCCGCCCGGCAAAGTTGCCACTAAAAATCAAGTTGGTGAAGGTTGCTGCACTGCTCCCGTTGTTATACATCCCGCCGCCATCTCTGTTGGCAAAATTGCTGATGAACTGAACATTTGTCAGGGTTGGGCTGCTGCGTTCGTTATACATACCCGCCCCCCATTCAGCCTGGCTGCCCCGAATAAACAAGTTGGTGAGGGTTGGGCTGCTGTTCTCCAGCAACACTCCGCCGCCCCGGTTGTTTGGGCCGCCATCGGCGTTGCCACCAAAAATGGTGAACCCGTCCAGAATCGCCGTGCTGTTGATGCCGGAGTTACCGCGAACCACATGGTAACTGTTCTCTTCATTGTTGAACAGCACCTGCCCATCGTTGCGGTTCAGGTCGCCACTTAACACGCTGCTGTAGCGTTGCCAGTTTCGCTCGTTGCGGGCGGTTTCGGTGCCAAAAAAGCCGCCATAAAGGGCGATCCCATTGCGTAGCACAAACGAGGTGCCCCGTTGTGAGGACGCAGGTGTACAGCTATTGCTACATTGGGCAGGTTCATACAGGCCCTGGGCAACCCAGATTTCACTGCCAACTGGAGCATTGGCGAGGGCTGTTTGCAGGTTGGTGTAAGCATTGAGCCACGATGTACCATTATTAGCACCCGTCGCAGTTGCATTGACATAAATAATGTTGGGCTGTGACCATGTGGGCAGGGGTGCTAGGAAGATAGTTGGCAGGGTCAGGAGAATCACGAGGAGCGCGATGGGCGTTCGCTTCTGCCAGGAATGGAGGCCTATAACATGGAGCATGACATACCTCATTTTATACTAAAAGGTTACATACCTGGGGGTAACCTGATTATAACACGAAGTCGTGTAGAATGCCTATGAGTCTCGCCTGATAATCTCGTGGTAAGATAGCATGCGTACTGCGCCTGCCCTGAGCAAAGGCGAAGGGTACTGCGGAAAACCTGATCTTGCACCGTTTGCAATGCTCTCTATGATGCAGCACCAATTGCCATATCCCACTTGGGAAGAGCGCTGGCACCCCTTGCGCGAGGAATGGGTCATCGTTGCGGCGCACCGCCAGGGCCGTCCCTGGCTTGGTGCCACTGCCCCGGCGGCGGCCCCGCCGCCCCGGGCCTACGACCCGACATGCTACCTCTGCCCCGGCAACCAGCGCATCAGCGGGGCGCAGAACCCGAACTACAGCAGCGTCTACGTTTTCGATAACGACCACCCCTGCGTCGGCCCGGAGTCACCGGAGCCAGCCCCGGCCCCGCCGCCCTACCGCACCCGCCGGGCCGAGGGCCTGGCCCGCGTCATCTGCTACAGCCCCCGCCACGACATTACCTTGCCCCAGCTGGAGGTGGCCGAGATCGCCGCGATAGTGCAGGTCTGGCAGGGGCAAACCTTTGACCTGGGCCAGCGCCCCGAGGTGCAGCAGGTGCTGATTTTTGAGAACAAGGGCGAGGTGGTGGGCGTTTCCAATCCGCATCCCCACGGCCAGATCTACGCCACCAACTTCACATGGAAAACCTTTGACACCGAGCGCGAAGCAATGAGTCGCTACCAGCGCCACGAGGGCCGCAGCCTGATGGCCGACATCATCGCCGCTGAGCAGCGGGACGGGCGGCGGGTGCTGTTTGAGGATGCGTACAGCATCGCCTTTGTGCCCTACTTTGCCCGCTATGCCTACGAGGTCTACGTGGTGCCCAAACGCGGCGTGGCCCACTTGCACCAGCTTGGCAGCGCCGAGGTGGAAAGCCTAGCCCGCGCCCTGAAGGATGTGACGGTGCGCTTCGACAACCTGTGGCAGCAGCCCTTCCCCTACGTGATGCCGCTGCACCAGGCCCCCACCGATGGCGGCGACTACCGCGACTACCATGCATTTATCGGCTTTTTGCCGCCGTTGCGCCGCCCCAACACCCTCAAATACCTGGCCGGGCCAGAGATTGGCGGCGGCAACTTCTTAAGCGACACCGCCCCCGAAGCCACCGCCGCCGAACTGCGGGCCGTGCCGACGCAGCATTACAGCCAACTGTAGATTGCAGATTGCAGATTGTAGATTGCAGATTGACCGGAACCGGATTTTAGATTTTAGACAAGGGTTCAGAATGAGCCGATTTACTTTACAGTTTGCCACCGATACATAGTTTGCGAGAGCGAAATCCTGTAAATCCTGTAAATCTTGTCAGAACCTTGTCTTAGATTTTGAATTTTGGATTGCGGGCTTCAGGTTACGCAGTATGCAGTACGTTTCACGTTTCACGTTTCACTGATTTTCTTCATACATCATCATTCATACTTTGCAGGGGAAAGCCATGTGGCACATCACCGAGCCGCCCCGCCAACCGACGCCAGACTTGCCGCAATTCCTGAAAACACTGCACACCTACGCCGCTTTTTTCGACGGTCGCCGGGAGCTGGTGCTGGCCCGCGCCCCTGGGCGGC
>JALONX010000891.1 GCA_025454695.1 Chloroflexaceae bacterium | reverse complement strand
GCCGGGGCCGTGCTGCTGCTCCACCCTATTCACGGGCGGCTGGTGCTGGGTGCCCATCGGGGCCTCCCGCCTGCTACGCTAGCCACCCATCCAGATACGCTGTTTAGTGGCACCGCCTACGAAGAGGTTATTTCCTATGGCCACCCGGTGGTGCGGCCACTGTTTGAAGACTCACACGAAGGCGTGCTGATGGCAGCTGGCATGGCGAGTTGTGCCTACCTACCTTTGCTGGCGGGTGGCACGGTTGTTGGCGTGCTCACGTTGTATGGCGATGCGGCGTTGCCCAAAAACCTGGACACCAGCACGCTCATGCCACTGTGCAACCAGATTGGCTTTGCCGTCGCCAACGTCCAGATGTACGACGACAGCCAGATTAAACGCCGCCGCCTGAACACGATTATGAACAGCATCGCCGAAGGGGTGCTGCTCTGCGACCGTGACGGCAACCTGGTGCTTGGCAACGAGGCCGCGCTCTACCTATTGCGACTTGACTCGTTTCCCTACGGCCAGCCCCTCAGCGACTGGCCTACCATGTACCAACTGCGTGACCTGGATGGCGAAAACCTGCCGCTTGAACGGCTGCCACTGCTGCGGGCGCTGGCGGGCGAAGTGTTTGACGACGACCGGGTGCTGCTCAACGGCGCAAGCGGCCCCGACACCGTGATGAGCTTCAGTGGCGCACCGGCCTACGCCGACGATGGCAGCATCGAAGGGGCCGTGGTGATTCTGCGCGACTTCACCACCAAGCAGAAGCGCGAACGGGCCAAGGACGAATTTCTGGCCACCGCCGCCCACGAATTGCGTAGCCCGCTGGCAGCAGTGCGCTCCTACGCCGACTTGTTATTGCGCCGCGAACAGCAGCGCGAGGGTGATCCCCGCGATCTCCAGGGCCTCACCATCCTGAGCCAGCAGGTGACCCACATGCTGCGCATGGTGGACAACTTACTGGATCTGTCGCGCCTCGACGCGGGCCAGATTGACCTGCAACCCCAACGGATCAACCTGGTTTCACTGGCAACCCAGGTGCTTGATCAGCAGCGGCCCGCCGCCGCCAGCATCGAGCTAGCACTCGATAGTGACGAGCCGGAACTTTGGCTGCATGGCGACCCGTTGCGCATTCGCCAGGTGCTCACCAATCTGGTCGGCAATGCCATTAAGCATTCGCCTGCCGATGGCCACATTTGCGTGCGCCTGGAACGGGTGGAACGCACCACAGTTAACGCAACTGATGCCCAGCCGCTGGAAAACGATGATAGCGACGACGGCACAGCAGGCAGCAGGCAAGCCATGGTGCTGGTTGCCGTGCGTGACAGCGGCCACGGCATTCCCGCCGACCAGCATGCGCTCCTGTTTCAGCGTTTCTTCCGCGCCCGGGGCCGCCGCACCGATGGCCTGGGCCTGGGCCTCTACCTCAGCCGCCAGTTTGTGCTGATGCACGGCGGCAGCATCTGGCTGGAAAGTAGCGAAGGCAAAGGCAGCACGTTTTATTTCACCCTGCCAGTGGAGCGTTGAGCGTTGAGCATGTAGAAATGTGAAACGTACTGCGTGAAACGTACTGCGTGAAACGTACTGCACACTGCGAACTACGTACTGCACACTGCACACTGCACACTGCACACTGCGTATATCTATCAGCATCTCTGCATTGCTCGGTCAATCGTCAATCGTCAATCGTCAATCTGAAATATGTATTTCAAAGACTACATCACCAACCTGCCGCCCTACAAACCGGCCAAGCTGATTGTGCAGCAGACCAGCGAGATCGTAAAGCTCTCGTCGAACGAAAATGCCCTTGGCCCCTCACCCCTGGCCCTGGCCGCCATGCAGGCTGCCCTGCCCGGCATCCATCGCTACCCCGACGCGTTTGCGGGCGGCCTCAAGCAAGCCCTGGCCGATCACGTCGGACTCACACCGGACATGGTGACCTGCAGCAATGGCTCCGACGAGCTGATTCTGCTGCTCTGCCTGGCCATGCTGCGGGAAGGCGACGAGGCGGTGATGGCCGAAGGCACCTTTATCAGCTACTTTTTGCGCACCCTTGAGATGGGCGCACGGGCGGTGCGGGTGCCGCTCCAGCACTACACCCACGACCTGGATGCGCTGGCCGAGGCGATTACGCCGCGCACCCGGCTGCTGTTTGTGTGCAACCCCAACAACCCCACCGGCACCAGCAATGGCGCGGCCGAGGTGCAGGCGTTGCTCAAGCGTGTGCCTGCGCATGTGCTGGTGGTGATGGACGAGGCCTACATTGAATACGCCACCAGGCCCGATTACCCCGACCTGCTGCCCGAGCTGCGGGCGGGCCGCCCCAACCTGCTGCTGCTGCGCACCTTCGCCAAAATCTATGGCCTGGCCGGGTTGCGCCTGGGTTACGCCTTTGCCGCACCTGAGCTGATCAGCTACCTGGAACGTGCGCGGCCCACCTTCAACACCAATGCCCTGGCCCAGGTGGCCGGGGTTGCCGCCCTTGGCGACACGGCCCATGTGGAACGGAGCCGCGCCCACGCCAGCGCCAGTCGGCACTTCTACACCCGTGAGTTGCGGGCGCTGGGGCTGGAACCGATTGCGTCGGAAACTAATTTTATCGCCGTGCCGGTGGGCAACGATGGCGAGGTGAGCGAGGCATTGCGCGAACGGGGCTTCACCGTGAACCCGCTCGGTGGCTGGGGCTTGCCGGGC
>JALONX010000147.1 GCA_025454695.1 Chloroflexaceae bacterium | reverse complement strand
ATATGATTCCTATTGGTTTTTGCCTGAGCACATTTGGCGCGAGCTACCGCGAGGTGCGGGACGCGGCGCTGCTGATCGACTCACTGGGCTTCGACTCGGTCTGGCTCTGGGATCATTATGTCTCGTGGAACCGGCCCGACGAGCCGGTGCTGGATGGGCTGAGCACCCTGGCAGCCCTGGCGGAGGCGACTCAGCATGTGAAACTGGGGCCGCTGGTGGCCAACAACACCAACCGCCACCCCGGTCGCCTGGCCAAAATCGCCGCCACGCTGCACGACATTTCGGGCGGGCGCTTTGAACTGGGGCTTGGCGCGGGCGGCCTGGCCTACGAGCAGGAGCAGTTCGGCATTGACCAGGGCAGCAACCAGGAGCGCTTCGCCCGCCTCAAAGAGGCTGTGCAAATTATCCCGGCCCTGTGGCGTGGCCAGCCAGTGACCTTTCACGGTGACTACTACCGACTCACCAGCGCCATGTGTGCGCCAGCGGTGCAGCCCCCGCCGCGCCTCATTCTCGGTGCGCTGGGGCCCGGCATTGCCCGCCTCGCCGGGCGCTCCGCCGATGGACTCAACCTTCAGTGGCACAGCCGCGAGCGCTTCCCCGAACTGCTGGCTGCCCTCGACACGGGCCTGGCCGAGAGCGGACGTAGCCGCACGGGTTTCGATCTCTCGCTGCACCCCCACTGGCGCGACCTTGGCCCCGACCCGCTGGCAAGCCTGGCCAACTGGTCTAGCCTGGGCTTCACCCGCGTGATGCTGATGGTTACACCGCCTTTTCCCCTTTCCGGCTTTGAGGCTCTGAAGCGAGCGATGACAGCATGAAACGTGAAACGCAGTGCGTTGCAGTAACGTTCCCGCTCATCGGTCTCCGGTCTCCGGTCTACCAATCGGTAACTTTTAACCCTCACCTACTTTTAGCAGTTTCTCATTTTTGAAGCTTCAAATATATGATATTGTGCAAAAGGTGAACATTGACTGTTCACGCTGTAGAACAATGCATGTTCAATTGTAAGCTATATATGTATATTGTTGAGGAGAAAAAGTAATGTTTCGTCGTATGCTGGTTCCGCTGTCTGCCGCTGCCCTGAGTTTAACCCTGGCTGCCTGTGGTGCAGCGCCCACGGCCACCGCCCCAACTGCCGCCCCAGCTGCTCCGACTGCCGTTTCTGCTGCCGCAACCGCTGCGCCTGCTGCCCCCACTGCCGCGCCCGCCGCCGCTGCAACCGCCGCGCCCGCTGCTGCCGCACCGGCAGCAAGTGTCCGCACGTTCCGCATTCAGTCGCCGCAGACGGAAGCATCGTACACCGTTCAGAAGACTCTTCTGGCCCAGAACAACGCGATCGAGGTGATTGGCAAAACCACGGGTGTCAGCGGCGAGTTTCAGGTAGACGCTGGCAACGGCTTCGCCATCCAGTCGGCCAGTTTCAGCGTTGACCTGACCGGCCTGAACAGCGGCGATGGCCGCCGTGATGGCTCGCTGCAGAACGAGTACCTGGAGTTTGGCCGCTTCCCCACCGCCGATTTCACCGCCACCGAGGTGCAGGGTCTGCCTGCAACTGTCAACGAGGGTGAAGAAATCAGCTTTAAGCTGCTGGGCACAATGAAGATTCGCGATGTCAGCCAGCCGGTAACCTTCGACGTGAAGGGCACTCTGGCCAACGGCAGCATCACCGGCACGGCCACCAGCGCCATCAAAATGACTGGCTTTGGCTTTAACCCGCCCACCAACGCCTTCATGAACGTGGCCGATGATGTAACAATCACCGTCAACTTTACCGCCCAGGAGGCGACGAGCGGGTACTAAGCATTGCAGATTGGAGAGAGCCGCTACAGGTGCTAGTCTCCTAACTCGGCACGAATGAGAAGGAGACCGGCACCTGCGCGATTGAACATGTCGCGGCGCAACCCGCCACAGGTGCCGGTCTCCTTGTGCATGTGATGGAGGAGACCGGCACCGCTGCTTTCCCACAGTTCACGTTTCACGCTTCTTTTGCCGAATATCAGCCCCACATGCTCACAGATCGTTCATCGTTCATCGTTTTACACAACTCTCATTCATCTCTTAACCCCACCACCCCGGGCCGTGTTATCATGCAAGAGAGAACCTGTATATTCGATTCATCACACCGTTCCGCCCGGTTGCGCGGCCCACTTTTATGTCGAAGTTCCACCAACCAACAACGCGCTGGTTGCTGAGCCTGGCCGTCATCGTTGTACTCGCTGCCTGCAATGGCCTGCCCATCGGTCAACCGGCAGCCCAGGCTCCCAGCGCCACGCTCCCACCAATCACCCTGCCCACCAGTGCCGCTAGCCCAACAACCGCAGCCAGCCCCACCGCCACGCCCACGTCAACCATCACGCCTAGCCCCACCACCACGCCCACGCCGTCGCCCACGTTTGAGCCGCTGGAACCAACGCCAACGCTGGCTCCGCTGGGCAGCGAGCAGCGGCAGCAGATTTTCGAGCGAGCCTGGCGGCTGGTGCAGGAACGCTACCTGTACGAAGATTTTCGTGGGCAGGATTGGAACGCTGTTCGTACCGAGTTTGAGCCACGGGTGGTAGCAGCCGAACGGCCTGAAGATTTTTATGGGTTGATGCGCGAGATGATTGAACGGCTGGGCGACGACCACTCCCGCTTCACTTCGCCGCAGGAGGTGGCCGCCGACGAGGAGCGCTTTAGCGGCACGGCGGTGTATGGCGGCATTGGGGCGATTGTACGCACGATTGACGCTGGTGGCCTGATTGTGACTCTTGCGCCGGGAGGCCCGGCAGATGAAGCTGGCCTCAAGCCCCGTGATTTGATTGTGAGCATCAATGGTAAGCCCTTCACCGACACAGCGGCGTTTGGTGCCGATGGCCCGATTGGCGTGGTGCGCGGGCAGCCTGGCAGCACGGTCACACTTACCGTTCAGTCGCCGGGCGGTGCCACCCGCGATGTGACGCTGGTGCGGCGGGTGATTCCCCGCAACGCATTCCCGGATGTGGTAGCCGAGCGCCTGCCCAACAGCGACGTGGGCCTGGTGCGCATTGACACCTTCTACGCCGAAAACCTGGACGCACTGGTGCGAACCGAGATTGAGCGGCTGTTGCAGGCTGGCCCCTTGCAGGGACTCATTCTCGACATACGCAGCAACGGCGGCGGCAGAGTTGACCTGATGCTGAACACGCTGGGGCTGTTTATTGATGGCGGCTCCATCGGCAGCACCAGCGGGCGCGAGTTTCGCCGTGAGCAGGAAATTCCGTCAGGACAGACCATCCCGCAACTTTTGGGTGTGCCCATCGTCGTATTAACCAGCGAGAACTCCGTTAGCGCTGCAGAAATGTTTGCCGCTGGCATGCAGGTGTTGCAACGGGCGCGCCTTGTTGGCACACCAACCGCTGGCAATACCGAGAACCTGTTTCCCTACGATTTCGACGACGGTTCGCGGCTCTGGCTGGCTCAGGTAGCCTACCGCCTGCCCGATGGCACCTTGATTGAAGGCCGGGGCGTGTTGCCGGATCGCACCGTAGAGGGCGACTGGTGGGAATTTGACGCCAGCAACGATCCCTACATTCGGGCGGCGCTGGAGGAGTTGCAGCAAACGGCGACCCGCTAGCTTCGTGTATAATAGTGGTGAATTTATTCACGCAGACATATCAAAAGGCAGATTTCTATGGATTTTCTGGTGACGTTTCTGACATTCTTGTTTCAGATTCTTTCCTTGTTGATTCTGGCCCGCGTGCTGATTTCCTGGATTGACCCGATGGGCAACATGCGGGCAACCCAGATTCTGCACGAATTGACCGAACCAATTCTTGCGCCTATCCGCAGCATTCTGCCCAACATCGGCATGATTGACCTTTCACCGCTGGTGGCCATGCTGTTGTTGCAACTGGTCGGTACGTTTATCATCAATGCCCTTCGTTGAACACGGTTTAGCCACAGAGAACACAGAGGGCACAGAGAACACAGATTTACGAGTTACGAATTACGAGTGAATACAGTGCTGAGTGCTGAGTGCTGAGCAATGCATTGTTCAGCCTTTAGCCTTTACAAACGGTTCTTGTTTCTCTGTGTCCTCTGTGTTCTCTGTGGCCAAAATTTGTATGCTCCCTCACGCTTCTCGCTCCGACCCATTTTTGCTCACGGTTGTGTTCCTGGCTGGCGTTGGCACCCTCGGCATTGAGATGGTGATGCCGCGCCTGCTGGCCCCCTTTTTCGGCACCTCGCAGCCCATCTGGGCGGTGGTGATTGGCATGACCCTGCTCTACCTGGCGATTGGCTACTGGCTTGGGGGCAGGCTGGCCGACCGCAACCCCGATGAACGCACGCTCTACAAACTGATTGCATGGGCCGGTTTGATTTGCGGGTTTATCCCCCTGGTAGCCCAACCTATCCTGCGCTTTGCCCAACAGTCGCTGATTCAGATTGCCGCCGGGGGCTTTATCGCCGCCCTGGTGGCGGTGGTGCTGCTCTTCGCCGCGCCGGTGATTCTGATGGCCACCGTGGGGCCGTTTGCCATTCGGCTTCAGTTGCTACGCATGCAGGAGGGCGTGGCAGCTGCAGGCCGCACTGCGGGAACCATTTCGGCCTTGTCCACCATCGGCTCGATCCTCGGCACCTTTCTCACCGTGCTGCTACTTATCCCCAGCATCGGCACCGACCGCACCCTGCTGCTGTTTGCCGTGTTTCTCACCACCCTCGGGATTATTGGCCTACGCGACTGGCGCTACTTACTGCTGCTGGCGGCCGTGGCGGCGCTGGCCCTGTGGAACCAGTTCGGCGACCAGGGCATTAAAGGGGCCGACTGCTTCCGCTGCACCCTGGTGGCCGAGGCTGAGTCGTCGTCGAACTACATCCAGGTGGCCCGCCAGGAATTTCAATATGCCGATGGCACCCTTGACCCGCGCATGGTGCTGTTGCTGAACGAAGGCCGAGCGCGCCATTCCGTCTACCGGCTGCGCTACCGCGACACGGGCGACTCGGTAGACCTGCTTACCGACGGCGGGCCGTGGGACTATTTCAGCGTTGCGCCCTATTTCTACCCCAATCGCGACCCTTCCAGCGTGCGCAGCATGGCCATGATTGGCTCGGCGGCGGGCACGGTGCCGCAGCAGTTTCTGGCCATCTACGGGCCAGACACCAGGATTGACGCGGTGGAGATTGACCAGCGCATTATTGAGCTGGGGCGGCGCTATTTCGACATGCGCGACGGCAGCCCGCAGTTCCCTAACTACCGGGTGCATGCCGAAGATGGGCGCTACTGGCTGGCGGGCGCAACCGAAAAGTACGACGTGATCGGCATGGACGCCTACCACCAGCCCTACATCCCATTTCATCTGACGACGGTTGAATTTTTTCGCGAGGTAAAGGCCCGACTGAACGAAGACGGCGTAGCGGTGGTAAACGCCGGTCGCCCGCCCAGCGGCGACGACAGCCTGGTGAATGCCCTGGCCAGCACTATGGTGCAGGTCTTCCCCCAGGTCTTCATCATGGATACCAGGGGCCAATCTAATGGCATTATTGTGGGAGTAAACCGACCCGTGGGCGATGGGGTGACGAATTTTCTGGAAAACGCTGACCGCATGCAGGTGCCCGCGCTACAGATTGTGATGCAGTGGGCGCTCTACGAAGGCCAGGGGCCAGTGCGCGAATTCACCCCCGACCAGGCCCTTTCCCGCCCCTTCACCGACGACCTGGCCCCGGTGGAACGGCTGGTGGACGGCATGATTTTTAGCGAAGCGGGAAGACTCAGGTAATGGTGAAGTATGAAGTATAAAGTGTGAATAACCAGAGTCGAGCAACGGTGTATATGCTGCTTTCTCTCCGTTCCGTTTGTTCATCATTCATACTTCATCATTCATCATTTCTTCTACCTGCTTCCATCTGGCTCGTATCGCAAAGCGGGGTTGGTGTCATCCAGCAGCCGCCATGTGCCGGGCGGGCGCACCAGGCACAGCACGGGCAGTTGGCCCCGTTGGGCCAGGGCCTCGGCCTGGGCCTGGTCGGGAAACCAGACGCTGCCGACGGAGGTTTGCCGGGGGCCAACGGGAATAGCACAGTCGAGGAAGGCCCCGCTGAGGTGACCCTGGGGGTTACGGGCCGGGCGCAAGCGCAACACATGGGCCTGCATCACCCGGCCATGGCGCACCAGCAGCACATCTTCATAGACACGCTGGGCAAGCCGCCAGCTCACCGCCACCAGGCGCAGCACGGCCACCAGGGCCAGCAGCAGCCAGAACCATGCGCCCACCTGCACAAAGGCCATCGCCAGCCCCACCACCACACAGCTGATCAGTAGCGGGTCGAGGTAGCTGCGCCAGGGCCGCTCCAGCAGATATTCGCCAAGCAGATTGGGGACGAGCAATGGAGGCAACGTCCGGGGCGGGTGCTGCTGAAATGTAGTTGGTTCAACCAGGTCAATCACAATGGGCACAAACTACCCTTGATTTATCGTACAAACAGGTTTCTACGACCTATTGTAGGGGAAAGTTTGGACAGCGTCAATGGGAAGGAAAGCAGAGAAACAGCAGAAAACAATCCGCAGATGCCGCAGCTGTAGCACAGGTAAGTCTGCGTCATCTGCGGCCAAAAAGCCGTATACTGACTGAAAAGAACGCTTTTGACTCTCGCAGAACGCCCCAAAGTGGGTGCAACAGTCCATTCATCGGCGACCTTTTGTGCCTTTGTGAGAGCCTTTTCAGACCGCCTCTTACTCCGCTCTGACGTAGTCGCGGGCGTCCTCGATGATCACATCGAAGCCGCTGCTTGTTTCGCGGAAGCGGATGTGGTAAGCACTTGTCGGCAGCTTGCGCTGTCGCAACTCCTCATCTACCATGCGGTGAATCGTATCCCACAAACCCGCCTCGCCACTGTAGTAGCACTGCAAAAGTGCGCTTAGTTCATCATCGGCTTGCCATCGCCACATATGGTTACCTTTTCTATTACAAGCTTTGCGATTTTGCGAGAGCAGAAGAATCGCACGTTGTCACCCACGCCCGCTGATGGTATACTACGGCAGTGTGCGTGCCACGGCACGTTTCCGAAGTCTATTGTAGCATTTCGTGTGTGGAGGATTGCGTGGAACTTGCCCTGTTTGTTGCGATGATTATTCTCAGCATTGTGCTGATTGCCCTGGTGGTGTTGCAGGTGCGAACTACTGGCATGGCCAACCGCGATGCCAGTTCGCTCTACCGCACCAAGCGCGGTGTCGAGAAGACCTTTTACCAGGCTACGATTGTGTTGAGCGCGGTCTATCTAGTGCTGGCACTGATTACCAGCCTGCCCATTTTTAACTGATGGCCCGTCGCATTCGCTGGCAAATTGTGATTGCCAGCGCCAGCGCCCTGCTGGTGCTGGGCTTGATGTTGCGGCTGGCCCTGGCAAACACCTCGCTGGCTAGCCCCCTGGCCGGTGGCACCTACCGCGAAGCCGTGTTGGGTGCGCCGGTTCAGGTCATCCCCCTGTTGAACGACCCGCTGGCCGATCCTTCCGGGCGCGATTTGAGCGCATTGCTGTTTGATGGACTTATGCGTATTGGAGCCGACGGCCTGCCCGAACCGGCTCTGGCTGAGTCGTATGAGGTGGACTCCAGCGGTGAACTCTACACTTTTCGCCTGCGCCGTGGGGTGACATGGCACGATGGCCAGCCCTTCACCGCCAACGATGTGGTGTTTACCCTGCGTGCCCTGCGCGACCCTAACTTCAATGGGGATGCCTCGCTTAAGGCTTTGTGGGACAATGTGCTGGTTGATCGGGTAGACGACGAGACGGTTACCTTCCGTTTGCGCTCGGCCTACGCGCCCTTCCCGGTGGTTGCCCGCCTACCCATGTTGCCTGCCCACCTGCTTGAAGCCACGCCAGTGGAACAGTGGGCGACTTCACCCTACGCCCGCCAGCTGGTGGGCACCGGGCCATACATCCTTGAATCGCTGGACACGCAACAAGCCCGCCTGAGGGCCAACCCCAACTACTTTGGTGGCCGCCCCCTGATTGACACGATTGAACTGCGCTTCGCCGTCACGCCTGAGTCCGCGCTTGGCTCACTCACCAGGGGCGAGGTGGAAGCCTTTGGTGCCACTGCCGATGAACTGGGCGACCCCGTGCTGCCACAGAACCTGCGCCGCATTGATGTACCCATGGACGAATATGTGGTGCTGCTGTTTAACATGCGGCGGCCACTGCTCGACGATCTGCCCGTGCGTCAGGCCCTGGCCCATAGCCTCAACAAGGACGAGCTAATCAGTCAGGCCCTGGCCAACCGGGTTTCTCGGCTCGACACACCCATTCTGCCGGGCTGGTGGGCCGCCGACGAAGCGAGCCGCTGGTATGACTACGACCCAGACACGACTAGCCGAATTCTGGGTGAAGTGGGATTTACACCAGGAACCGATGGCGTGCTGAGCCGGGCCGGAGAACGCATGGCCTTTTCGCTCATCACCGATGGTGAAGCAAACCGCCTGGCAGCTGCCCGCGACATTGCCCGACAGTTGGGGCAAGCAGGCATTCAGGTAAACGTAGAGGAGTTGAGCCGCGAGGAGCTACGCCAGCGCCTGCGCGACCACGACTTCGACATGGCCTTGCAGGGCTGGTCGCGGCTCGGCCCCGACCCCGACAATATCTACGGCCTGTGGCGCTCGAACCAGGCCGATGGGGGCCTGAACTACGCAGGACTTCAAGACGAGCAGATTGACCAGTTGCTCAGTGGTGCCCGCACCGAAACTGAACTTACTGCCCGTGGGGCCGATTATGCTGCCTTTCAGCAGCGCTGGATTGAACTGGCCCCGAGCATCGTGCTCTACCAGCCGCTCTACAGCTTTGTGTTTGATGCCCAGCTTGGCGGACTCAACTTTGATGCGGAAGCCAGCAGCACACTGACACCGCTGCTGGTGGGCCGCGAAGACCGCTACCGCACGGTGATGCGCTGGTTCGTCAATAGCTCGGTGGAAATTCGCAGCAACTTGCGGCAGTAAGTTTTGCCCCAGAAGACGGAGCGATCACGAAAGTGATCACAAAGGTGCCGGTCTCCTCCACCCTGGCGGTGGCATCAGGAGACCGGCACCTTTTTACGTGGTCTTGTGTGTAGTGGTTTGGAAAATACGTCTTTTTGTATGTTGCTTCGTTTCAGCCACCGAATGAATTCGGCGTCTGAAAGCCCAAAACACGCTGAAGCGTGTTGACCTGAAAACACAAGAAGACTTCGTTGACGGACTATGTAGTGCCGACTTTATTCCGCGTTGTGGCCGAGACGTGCGTGCAACGGACTAACGTCGGCGCTACGTTCTGCCGCCTGCTACAGATACTCGCGCTGGTTGACTTTCCGTTTCCAGTTCTCTTTAATCTCGACTGGCGAACCCTGGCTGGCCAGAAAATCCATCAACACGCGATTAAAGATGGAAGCCCGTTCATCCAGAAAGGGGAAGTGGCTGGCGCGGGGCAACATCAGGTACTGGTAAGGTCGCTCGGCCATGTCGTTGAGCAATTGGCCGTGATCCGCTGGCACAATCGTGTCTTTTTCACCATACACCCCCAGCAGCGGCAGCTCTAGCGCCCCCAGGGCCGGGCGCAGGTCGGTGTCAAGCATCGAGTTCTGCACATCGCTCAGCAGCTGTGGGCTGAGGCTGTCCGTATCTTCCACCAGTTCCTGCCGCACGATGTTGTCGGTAATCGGCATTTTGCGCAGCATGCCCGTCCAGATACTCGCCGGGCTGTTGCGCCCCAGCAGCAGCGAAAAGGTGCCGGGTTTGATGTGGGCTTGCAGCACCGAACCGTACAGCGGCGTGCCCACCGTCATCAGCTTGTTGAAGCGCTTCGGGTATTCACGGGCGGCCTGCACCGCCACCATGCCACCCAGCCCATGGCCCACCAGGTTTGCAGGCTGCTGAATGCCCACCCCGTCCATAAATTGGATCAGCATGGTCACAAAATCGGACACGGTGGAGCCTTCGCCGTGCCGATCCGACTCGCCAAAGCCCCAGAAGTCTAGAGCGTAAGCCCGGTAGCGTTCGCCTGCCACATCCATGGCGGGCACCCAGTAGCGCCAGGAACCGAACCAGCTATGCAAGAAAATGATGGGTTGGCCGCGCCCAAACACTTCGTAGTGAACGGGGCGCTGATCAATGTAGATGATCATGCTACCCCCTTTGTCTGCTCGGGCTGTTTGATGGGAATGACAAAGCTAAAGGTGCTGCCTTTGCCCACTTCAGTCTCAACCC
>JALONX010000890.1 GCA_025454695.1 Chloroflexaceae bacterium | reverse complement strand
CGCAAAGCCATACTTGAAGCTGGGCTGGGCTTCCAGAAACGAGGGCACCAGCCACTGGCCGAAGAAGAGCATGGGAATTTGACCGGCGATAAAGCTCTCGGTCAGACCGTCGCTGGGGTAGCCCGTGGGCGTGATCGCCCCCGACTGCACCGCTTCAGCAATCTGCTTGGCGCAGGCTACAAACTTCTCATCAGCGGTGACTTTGGTCGGATTGATGACTCTGTCCATAAAGGGCTGCCCACCCGCCGACACTGCACAGTTGCTGATGGTGAAGGGCGATTGCAGCGACTCATTGCCCACCGCATAGACGCCGTAGCGCTTGACCGTGCTGCCGTCCTTTTGCGTGAGCGCGGTGGCGGCCTTCAGCATGTCGTCATACGTCCAGCCTGGCTTGGGCAGCGGCACGCCCGCCTGCTGGAAAAGGTCGGCATTGTACCAGATACCGTAGGTGTTCATCAGCGTGGGCAGGCCATAGAGTTTGCCGTCCGCACTTGTCCAGTTCTCAATCGCGCCAGGAGCAAACGCACTCAGGCTGAAGCCGCCCTCGCTCTTCTGAGCATACTCCGTCCAATCGAACAGCAGGCCCTGGCCACCGAACTGCTGGGCGGTGTCGTTCCCGGCCCAGAAGATGTCGGGCAGCTGCTTGGCCTGCACCATGGCGTTGAGTTTGTCGCTGTAGCCACTGTTGGGCGAGGGCACCCGCTCAACTTCAATCTCGGGGTTGGCGGCCATAAAGGTTTTCAGAGCCTCGTCAATCGCGGCGTTGGTGTCCGCCCCTTCCCAGGTCATCACCGTCACTTTGGCTTTGCTGCCACTGTTGGCCGCCGGGGCGCTGGTGGCGGCCTGGCCTGAACCACCTGCCGCTGGCGCAGCCGTGGGGCTAGTTGCGGCGGGCGCATTGCCACATGCCGCCAGCATGGCTGCGAGCAGGGCCACCAGCAGCGAGACTACCGTTGTCTTGAGCGTCTTCATCGAACCGTCCTTTCCTCAATAACACCACGAACCAAAAAGAAATGGCCTACGCGACACCGTTTGTCGTTCGTAACTGCCAACTGCCAACTGCCCGCCTGTCACTTTGTATGTGTCCCCAATGACCCAAGTCCTTCCATAAAGTAGCGTTGGGCGGCAAAAAAGAGCAGCAGCGGCGGCAACACATACAGCAGATTGGTTGCCATGTACAAATTCCAACGGGTGGTAGAAACCCCCGCAAAGGCCCCCGCAAACGAAGCCATATTCACCGAAAGCATCTGCTTGTCCTCAGAGATAAGATAGACCAGCGGGTTCAGATAATCATTCCAGGTGGCTTGAAAGGCAAAAATCATCATCGTAATCCACACCGGGCGGGTGAGCGGCACCATAATGCGGGTGAAAATCGTCCAGTGGCTGGCTCCATCCATCTTGGCCGCCTCATCTAGCGCGGTGGGAATGGAAAGGTAGTACTGGCGGGCCAGAAAAATAAACAGCGGGTTGCCCAGAAAAGCCGGTAGCACCAGCGGCCACCATGTGTCATACCAGCCTAGCCCAATGTAGAGCCGCACCATTGGGATGAGCGAGACAATTGGCGGAAACATCATGCTGCCAACGAAGATGTAGAACCAGACTTTGCGCCCCGGAAAGTTGATCCGCGATAGCCCGTAGCCCACCAGCATTGAACTACACACGCTGCCCACCACATTCACCAATGCGATGATGGAGGAGTTCACAAAGGCCTGGCCAAAGTTGATCGCCGCCACGCCCGCCCCAAAATTCTCCCAGTGAAACTCACGCGGCAGCAGATCGGGCGGGATTTTGTAGATGTCACTGTTGCCCTTCAGCGCCGTCGAGAGCATCCAGAAAAAGGGCAGCAGCATCACCACGCTGATAACAATCAGCACCAGGTAGAGCAAGCTGTTGCCCAGCAGCCTGGTCGCCGGGCGGCGGGCCAGCGGTCGAAAGGTTGAAGACGTTGCAGCCATATCTGTTGCTCCCTATTCCACCGTGCTGTCTTCATACACCCACATGGACGAGAAGCGAAAGGTGAAAGTTGTCACCGCTACAATCAGCGCAAACAGCACCAGCACCTGTGCAATCGCATAACCAAGGTCGGGGTACTGGCTCAGGTTGCCAAAGCCATTGGTGTAGATTTTGAACATCAGCAGGTTGGTGGCATCGTTGGGGCCGCCTTTGGTCAGCACAGCGGGCTGGTTAAAGGCTTGCAGGGCCGAGATGATTTGCAGCACCAGTTGCAGAAAGATGATCGGGCTGATCATCGGCAGCGTCATGCGCAGAAACATGCGGGTGCGCCCGGCTCCGTCCATTTCGGCAGCTTCATAGATCTCCTGCGGCACCGCCTGCAACGCCCCCAGAAAGATGATCATAATTGCGCCCACGCCACCAACCACGTTTGCCCCCACATTGCCCCACAGCCCAATCAGCGCCATGGTGGGCAGGGCTGCCTGTTCGCTCCCCAGCCAGAGGCTGGTGGGCAGGCCCAGGTTGGTGAGCAGGGCGTTGGCCAGGCCGAACTGAGGGTTAAACACAAACTTCCAGATCGTCAGCGTGGCGATGGAAGGCAAAATAGCGGGCAGGTAGAAAATGGTGCGAAACAGGGCGATCCCCGGCAGTTTGCGGTTGAGCAGCAGGGCCAGCGCCAGGCCCAACGCCAGCGAGGGCGGCACCGTAAGCAGCACAAACAGCGCCGTCACCAGCA
>JALONX010000889.1 GCA_025454695.1 Chloroflexaceae bacterium | reverse complement strand
ACCAAAGGCCAGCGCCACCCCCACCAGCCCGAAGGTAGGCGGCAGCAGCAGGGCTAGCGGCACCACCACCGCCAGCGTCAGCAGGCGCGAAATGATGATGATGCGCAGTTTTTCATACACAATCAGGGCGTTGTGGGCCGTTGTCAGCAGGCATTCCAGAAAGAGGCAGGGCACCAGCACCCACACCACCCATGCGGCATTCTGGTAGTTGGGGGCCAGCACGGCCAGCGCCGGTTCGGCCAGCAGCATCAGGCCGACGCCGCCGGGGATGAGCAGCAGCACCTGGAGCCGCACCAGCGACTGGTAAGCCCCGTTGACGGTGCCGCCCTCGCCCGCCCGCACCCTGGTGAAGAGGGGCACCTGCACACCGACCATGGGCGTGTAGAGGTAGCCCAGCACCATTTTGACTACGCTGGCCCCGGCCCACAGCACCGCCACCTCACCCAATCCGGTGGCCAGAAAGATCGCAAACGCGGGGCTGGCGATAAAATCGGTTAGCGTCATCAGAAACGAAACGCCGCAGTAGCGGATGAAGCCAGGGGGGATTTTAGATTTTAGATTTTGGATTTTAGATTTTGGACTTGGGACACTCAAGTCCTGCGCTGGCTCGCTGGCAAGCAAAATGGGGTTCGGGATGTTGGACTCAGGCTCTGGCGCTCTGGCAATCGAAAATCGTAAATCGTCAATCGTCAATCGAGCCACTTGCCACCCCGCCAGGGCCACCGCAATGGTGGGGGCCAGCACCATGGCTGCCAGCACGCCCAGCAGCAGCTCCCAGGAGGTGTCGCGCAGCAGCAGAATGGCGACGGCGCTCAGCAGCGGCGGCAGCAGCCCGGCCAGCAGAGCAATGATGTTCCAGGCCCGCTGCTTAAAAAAGCTGTTCAGGTAGGCCATACACATGTCGTAGCAAATGCCCAGAAACAGCAGCGCCAGGATCACCGCAATCAGCAGCCAGCCATAATCGTTCACAAAGGCCGCCAGGCGCAGCTGCTCACCGGCCCGCACGCTGGCGTCGTTGATCACCTGCTCGCGCAGGTAGGCGAAGTAGGGCGTGTGCCAGATCGCCAGGCCTAGGCCCACCGCCAGCAGCCCCAGCCCTTGCGCCCCAAACACCACCGCCAGCAGCCGCAACACCGCCCGTGGCCCGCCCGCCCGGCTGGTTTCGGGGATGTATTTGGGCAGGGCGCGGGTGGTGCCCAGGTCAATCGCCGTGCCGAAGCCGCTGGTCGCGCCGCTCACCAGCGCCAGCAAACCAAAGCTGGCCTGGGGCAGGTAGTTCAGCTTCACCAGCGTCGCCACCAGTTCGGCCAGCGCCCGCAACGGCACAAACAGCGCATTCCAGAACACCGCCCGCGAAACCTGGGCGGCGAGGGTGGGTGGTTTTTTGAGTGTATCCTGAGCCATGGGAAAATTATGAAGGATGAGGTATGAAGTATGAAACCAGCAGTTGGCAGTTAGCAGTTGGCAGTACGGTTTTTAGGCCAGGCTCGAAAAATAGCATCTTGTACTGGGTAATGTGTAGTGCGGACTTCAGTCTGCGTGTAGCCAAGACGCGGACTGAAGTCCGCACTACGGTTACCGTAGATTATAAAGCAGCTGTGAACCTTATCTTAGCGTTCATCGTTCATCACTCATCGTTTGGTGAGTACCAGCTCAAACATGCCGGTCAGAAGCTGGCGCTCGGCCCGGTAGGCCAGGCTTTCCAGGCCCGCCAGCCGCAGCCCGCCCCGCAGCACCCGGCGGCTGAACTTGGGGCTGTGCAATGTCCCGGCCCGCAGCCGCTCCTCGCGCAGGTCGCGCACGCTGAACCCGGAGCGCCCCGCCAACCGCACAAACTGGCCGTAGCTGTAGTAGTGCATGTCGCTCAAGCGCTGCATGTCGCGAAAGGCAGCCCCGTCTTTGCCCCGGCCCCGGCGGGCAATCATGCCCTCGGCCAGCGGGCGCGGCAGGTAGTTGATGCCCTTCATGTGGTAGTGGGGGTCGTTCCAGGCCCAGCGGTTGATCACCGTCACCAGGGCATGGCCGCCGGGGCGCAGCACCCGATTAATCTCGGCCAGCACCCCTTCTGGCCGCTGCACATGTTCCAGCACATCCCAGCAGACCACGGCGTCGAAACGCCCGTCACCAAACGGCAGCGACTCACCAGCGGCGTTGCACACCGGCAGGCTCAAGCGGTGGCGCTTGGCTCGCAGCTTGATGATGCGGCAGTAGGCCGGGTTATATTCGCAGGCCACCACCTCCGCCGCCCAGAGCCGGGCCGCCACCGCAAAGCCGCCCATGCCCGCGCCAAGGTCAAGCAGGCGCAGATCTTCCAGCGTGCCGGTGATGTCTTCAAGCTGCTCCAGCCGCTCCTGCTGGTAGCGCTCCTGGTAGATGCGCCGCTCGCGCCACTGGGCGTAATCGCGCCGCCAGGCCATGTGCTGCAACCAGGGTTCAATTGCCCGTTCGAGTTCAGTCATGTCGAGTTTCGAGTGACGAGTAACGAGTGACGAGTGACGAGTGACGAGTGACATGGTTCTACGTAAGTACCTTTGTGTTAACAACACGTAGTGCGGACTTATGAGTCTTTATAAAATAACCCAGACAGCTATCCAGGCAACACGCTTATGAAGATTAAAAATTACATCCGGTATAGCCCGCGTAGGCGGGCTTCGCACATGAGAGCCGCGCCCTTCAGGGCTACGGCATGCGC
>JALONX010000888.1 GCA_025454695.1 Chloroflexaceae bacterium | reverse complement strand
CACCCGCTCTGGTGTGGTGGCGATGAGCGAAGGGAAGAGCGGGGCCAGGGCCAGGCCCAGCAGGGCCAGCCCGGCAAAGGTCAGCCCATCGGCCAGGTTGAGGCTGATCAGTGCCGCGCCGAGCAGAGCCAGCAGCAGGCAGAGCCGCAGCATCAGCCGCAGCGGGAAGCGGGTGGCAATCAGCCCGAAGATGATGCGGCCAGCGGTGAAGGTGCCCCAGTAGACACTGACCCACACACCCGCTACGTCCTCCGCCACGCCCCGGCTCTGGGTGAGCAGGCTATAGCTCCACTGCCCGGCAGCCGCTTCTACCCCGGTGTAACAAAAGAAAAGCACAATCCCCAGCCAGGCCGCAGGCAGGCGCAGCGTGGCCGCAAAGGGAGCCTGGGGCGTGGCAGCTTCGGCTGCCGCTGCCGATGTGGGCACCTGCCACCATGTGCGCGTCAGCGCGAAGCAGCCCGCCAGCAGCAGCAGCCCGCCGCCCACCGTGGCGTAGGCGGTTTGCCAGGGCAGCCCCCGCGTTAGCACCGCCGTCATCAGCAGCGGGCCGAGGGTGGCGCCAATGCCGTAGCATGCATGCAGCCAGTTCATGGTGCGGGCGCTGTGGTAGGTGGCCGCGTAGCTATTCAGCCCGGCGTCAATCGCGCCGCCGCCCAGCCCGGCCAGCACCCCCAGCGCCACCATCACCGCCCACAGCGGGGCCACCGCATAGCCCAGCAGACTCGCAGCGGCCACCAGGCAACTCAGCGTCAGCAGCGTGCCCACGCCCATGTGCCGCAGCACCCAGCCGCTGCTAAAGCTCGACAGCAGGTAGCCCGTCATCACCGTCAGCAGTAGGGCACCGAGGGCCTCAAGCGGCAGGCCGAAGCTGGCGCGGATGGAAGGCCAGCCCACGCCCAGCAGCCCATCCGGCAGGCCCAGGCTGATAAAGGCCAGAAAGGCCAGGCCGACACGGAAGAAACGGGAAGATTGCACAGGTTTGCTCGATTAGAGATTGGAGATGGGCGATTGGAGATGACGAAGATAATGGTTTTGCTAATGTTACATTACACCACGGAGCATCGTGAGTAGACCACATCTCGTAGCCTGGCACAATGAAGATGAGGAACCGTAGTGCCGCCTTATGGAGTTTTACTTTTTAATTCGGACACGCGGTGCCACCCTGTCCACCGAATGAATTCGGCGTCTGAATGAGCAAAACACGCTCAAGCGTGTTGCCTCTGAGTCTGTCCGGGGTAATTTGTAAAACCTCATCAGGCGGCACTACTGCATACATCAACATCAATCTGTCAATCCACGAGTTTCATCTGCATCATCTGCGGATAAACAGCTGTCGTTGCACCGGTGCTGGCCAGAGTATACCATGGCACCGAATGTGCCACGAAAGATGCTATAATGGCTTTCTCTGCGCGATTGCGCTCACATGGAGACGACGATGTTTGACCTGCGTGAGCAACCCCACCGCCGCTACAACCCATTGTCTGGCGAGTGGGTGCTGGTGTCGCCCCACCGCACCAAACGGCCCTGGCAGGGCCAGGTGGAAACCCCAACCCCCGAACAGCGGCCCGTCTACGATCCGACCTGCTACCTCTGCCCCGGCAACACCAGGGCGGGCGGCGTGCAGAACCCGAACTATAGCACCACCTTCGTCTTTGAGAACGACTTTGCCGCCCTGCTGCCCGATGGCCCGCCCGGCGAGATGAAGGCCGGTGGCAATGCCGAATCGCCGCTGTTCTGGGCTAAAAGCGAACGAGGCATCTGCCGGGTAGTTTGCTTTTCGCCCCGCCACGACCTGAGCCTGGGCAGGCTGGAAGTGCCCGCTATTAGGGCTGTGGTTGATGAGTGGGCCAACCAGGTGACGGAGTTGGGCGCACTGCCCTTCGTCAACTATGTGCAGGTGTTTGAAAACCGGGGCGCGATGATGGGCGCTAGCAACCCCCATCCCCACGGCCAGATCTGGGCTACTGAAACGGTGCCGCTGCATGTGGTGCGTGAGTCTGAACACCAGGCAGCCTACTTCCAGCGCCACGGGCGCACCCTGCTGGCCGACTACCTGGAACAGGAACTGGCGATGAACGAGCGCCTGGTTTGCACCAACGAGCATTTTGTAGCCCTGGTGCCCTTCTGGGCCGTCTGGCCCTTTGAAACGATGGTGCTGAGCCGCCGCCCCACGCCGTCGCTCACCCGGCTCACGGGTGATGAGCGGGATGGCCTGGCCGACATCCTCAAACAGTTGGTGACGCGCTACGACGCTCTGTTTCAGGTCACCTTCCCCTACTCGATGGGCTTTCATCAGCAGCCCACCGATGGCGCAGAACACCCGGAATGGCACTTGCATGCCCACTTCTACCCGCCGCTGCTGCGCTCGGCCACCGTGCGCAAGTTCATGGTGGGCTATGAACTGCTGGCCGAAGCCCAGCGCGACCTCACGCCCGAGCAGGCGGCCGCGCGGCTGCGCGCCTGCGTGGCTGCCGTGGCTGCATGACGGCCCGACGGCCAGAGACCCCCAAGACCCGCATGCCCATGCACACCGAAACCTTGCTGGGCGCCTTTGCCCGAGCCCACGGCCGCCCGGCCCACGTCCTGGCCCAGGCCCCGGGCCGCGTCAACCTGATCGGTGAGCACACCGACTACAACGACGGCTTCGTGCTGCCTTGCGCCATCGGCTTCGGCACCTGGGTGGCCGCCGCCCCG
>JALONX010000887.1 GCA_025454695.1 Chloroflexaceae bacterium | reverse complement strand
TGGCCTCGCCCGGCGTGCTGGTGGACATCAACGGATTGACCGACCTGGCCTATCTGCATGCGTCCAATGGCCACCTGGCGATTGGCGCGATGACCCGCGAGATGGCCCTGGAGGAATCGGCAGTGGTGCAAAACACGTTTCACATGCTGGCCGACGCCGCCCATGTGATTGCCGACCCGCTGGTGCGCAACCGGGCCACGGTTGGCGGCAATATCGCCCACGCCGACCCGGCCAACGACCACCCCGCCGTGATGCTGGCCTACAACGCCGAGGTGCAGGTGCAGGGCCGGGGCGGCTCGCGCACTATCGCCATTGATGACTTTTTCACTGACATGTTCTCCACCTCCATGCGCCCCGACGAGCTGCTGACCGAAATCCGCATCCCCCGCCCGGCGGCTGGCTCCGGCGGGGCTTACATCAAGATGGAGCGCAAAGTCGGCGATTACGCCGTTTCCGCCGTGGCGGTGCAACTGACCATAAGCGGCAATCGCTGCACCGCCGCCCGCATCGCTCTGACCAACGTTAGCCCGGTGCCCCTGCGCTCCCCCGGAGCCGAACGGGCCATCATCGGCCAGGAGCTGACCGCCGATGTGCTGGAAGCCGCAGGCCGGGCTGCCGCCGCCGAATGCGATCCCTCCGCCGACCTGCGCGGCACGGTGGAATACAAACGCGACCTGACCCGCGTGCTGGTGAAACGGGCCATTCGCAAAGCCGCCGCCCGAGCCGGAGCCTGAACGCAGAAGAAATGACAAGATGACAAGATGACAGGGTGACAGGGTGACAGGGAGTCGTAATGCGTAACCCTTAACCCTTAACCCTTCATTCTGATCAATCTGCAATCTGCAATCTGCAATCTGCAATCTGCAAGGAGAAACAGTGAGTCACCACACCATCACCCTCACCATCAACGGCGTGCAGCAGACGGCCACGGTTGATAGCCGCACGCTGCTGGTTCACTTCATTCGCGAGCAGCTGAATTTAACTGGCACCCACATCACCGTGCTGCTCAATGGCCACGGCATTAAGAGTTGCACCATGTTCGCCGTCCAAGCCAACGGCCAGAGCATCGAAACGATTGAGGCCCTGGCTCCCGACGGCACGCTCCATCCATTGCAAGAGGGTTTCTGGGAGAAACACGGGCTGCAATGCGGCTACTGCACCCCCGGCATGATTATGGCCGCCAAGTCGCTGCTGGCGAAAAACCCCAACCCGACCGAAGACGAAATTCGCTACGGTATTTCGGGCAATCTCTGCCGCTGCACCGGCTATTCAAAAATTGTCGAAGCTATTCAGTACGCCGCCGACAAGCTGCGCGCCCAGGAGGAGGTACCCGCATGAACCACGATCCACTGGAGCAGGCCGAGCTGAGCGGCCCCACCCACCTCAACGACAAGCGCGAACACCACAGCCCCAAGCCCCAGGGCGTGTCGGCCCAAGTGGAGACGACCCACGAGGTGCGCGTCACCACGCCCGCCAGCGTGTGCGGCATGGGCCACCGCATGAAGCGCAAAGAAGACCCGCGCTTTATTCAGGGCAAGGGCAACTATGTTGATGACGTGAAGCTGCCGGGCATGCTCTACCTTGACATTTTGCGCAGCCCCTATGCCCACGCCAAAATCCTGAAGATTGACGCCAGCGAAGCCCTCAAAATCCCCGGCGTGCTGGCCGTGATCACCGGGGAAGACCTGAAGAAGGCTGGGAACCTGCACTGGATGCCGACCCTGATGGGCGACACCCAGATGGTGCTGCCGATTGACAAGGTCGTCTATTACGCCCAGGAGATTTGCGCGGTCGTCGCCACCGACCGCTACATCGCCGCCGACGCCCTCGACCATATTGATGTGGAATACGAAGCCCTGCCGCCGGTGATCGATCCCTTTGAGGCGCTGAAAAACGAGGTGATCGTCCGCGACGACAAGGAGGAAAAAACCAACCACATCTGGCACTGGGAAGCGGGCAGCCAGGAGGCGACCGACAAAGTGTTTAACGAGGCGGCGACGGTGGTGAAGCAGTACATGCACATTCCCCGCATCCACGTCTCCTCCATTGAGACATGTGGCATGGTAGCCGACTACAGCAAGGCTACCAGCAAACTGCGCGTCTGGATGACTTCGCAAGCGCCCCACGCTCACCGCACCGTGTTCGCCCTGGTCAGCGGCCTGCCCGAGCAGAAAATCCAGGTCATTTCGCCCGACATTGGCGGCGGCTTCGGCGGCAAGGTGCCGGTCTATCCCGGCTATGTCTGCACGATCGTGGCTAGCCTGGTGACGGGCAAGCCAGTGAAATGGATTGAAGACCGCAGTGAGAACCTCCAGGCCGACTCGTTCGCCCGCGACTACCACATCACCGCCGAGATGGCCGCCGACGCCAGCGGCAAAATCACCGGCCTGCGGGTGAAAACCCTGGCCGACAACGGTGCTGCCGACGCGGCGGCCAACCCTTCTAAATTCCCGGCGGGCCTGTATTCGATCTGTACTGGCTCGTATGACATGCAGGCGGCCCACATTGCCGTTGACGGCGTCTACACCACCAAGCCGCCGGGCGGGGTGGCCTACCGCTGCTCGTTCCGCGTCACCGAAGCGGTGCATATGATCGAGCGCATGACCGACATTATGGCCCACGAGCTAGGCGAAGACCCGGCCCATTTTCGCATGAAAAACTTCATCAAGCCGGAGCAGTTTCCCTACAAATCGCCCACTGGCTGGGAGTATGACAGCGGCAACTATGGCGAGGCGCTGAAGCTGGCGATGGACATGCTGGGCTACGAGGAGCTGCGCAAGGAGCAAGCCGAAAAACGTGCCCGTGGCGAGTTGATGGGCATCGGCATCTCGTCCTTTACCGAGGTTGTCGGCGCTGGCCCTTCCCGTGACTACGACATTCTCGGCATCAAAATGTTCGACTCAGCCGAAATTCGCATTCACCCCACCGGCAAGGCGATTGCCCGCTTTGGCACCAAATCGCAGGGGCAGGGCCACGAGACGACCTACGCCCAGATTGTGGCCGAGGAACTGGGCTTGCCCGCCGCCGATGTGGATGTGGAGGAGGGCGACACCGACACCGCGCCCTATGGCCTGGGCACCTACGCCAGCCGTTCTACGCCCACGGCAGGGGCGGCAGCGGCCATGGCGGCGCGCAAAATCAGGGCCAAGGCCCGCAAAATCGCCGCCTATCTGCTGGAAGTGGGCGAGGACGATCTGGAATGGAACGTCAACAAATGGCAGGTCAAAGGCTCACCGGAGCAGGCCAAAACCATCCAGGAGATTGCCTTTGCCGCCTACACCAACAACCCGCCGGGGCTGGAGCCAGGGCTGGAAGCGACCGACTACTACGATCCGCCCAACCTCACCTTCCCCTTCGGCTCCTACATCTGCGTGGTGGATATTGACAGCGGCACGGGTGAGGTGAAAATTCGCCGCTTTGTGGCGGTGGACGACTGCGGCAACATCATCAACCCGCTGGTGGTGGAAGGGCAAATCCACGGCGGGCTGACCATGGGCCTGGCCCCGGCCATGTTCGAGGAGATTGTCTACGACGAACATGGCGTCAACATCAGCGGCACCTTTATGGATTACCTGCTGCCTACCGCCGTGGAAACGCCAAAATGGGAACTGGGCAAAACCATCACGCCCTCGCCGCACCACCCCATCGGGGCCAAGGGCGTGGGCGAGTCGCCCACGGTGGGTGCGCCGCCCGCCATTGCC
>JALONX010000146.1 GCA_025454695.1 Chloroflexaceae bacterium | reverse complement strand
CCCGGCGGGGCGTCTCTACAATGCCCTGCATCGTAAACATCGTGGGCGCGTCGCCAACCACATGGCGCGGCATCGTTTTGCATGGCGGGCGGGTCGGAGACCGCGCCCCTACGTCATTGTGGTGCGGGGTTTTTATTGATCATCATTGCGGGCCGACACATCTGTCGGCCCCTACGGCGTTGCAATGGCATTGATCATCATTGCTGGCAGACACATTGGTCGGTTCCTACGGCGTTGCAATGGCATTGGTTCTCATTGCGGGCCGACACATTGGTCGGCCCCTACGGCGTTGCGTCATCGTTCATCGTTTGCACAGCGGGCGGGTCGGTGACTGCGCCCCTACGTCATTATGATGCGCTGTAAACATTGCGAACCGACGACGGAACACCAATCTCTCGTCGCCAATCTCCAATGGCTCATCCCCAATCTGCAATCTGCAATCTACAATCTACACCTCCACCCACACCGGCTCAATCGCCGCGCTCTGGTGCAGGGTGGTGCCGTCGCACGCCACGCGGAAGCCTTCGGACTCGTTGTAGCTGACGCTGAGCCAGTGGCCCCGCACATGGATGTGGCTACAGTGGAAGGCCAGGCCAAAGGGCAGCGGGTCAATCCACACACCGTTGAGGGCGGGGCGCACGCCCACCAGTTCCCGCAGCAGCAGGTCAACAATCCAGGAATGCTGGTAGTCGTCTATGGCCCGGTAGGCGCTGGGCTGGCCGGTAAAGGGGTTGTAATGCTCAAACGTGTTGGGTCGCCTGGGGTCGCCATCCCAAAAGAGCAACCCGACACACTTGCGGATCAGCGCGACGGCACGGGGCTTGAGGGCCGGGTCGAGGGTGCGGGCGGCGTGAGCCAGGGCCTCGGCTACATGGCTGTTGGTCATCGGCCAGGTGCGCCCGTTCCAGGGGCAGACGTGGCGCTTGCCCTTCCATTCGGCCTCGGCGGAGAAGCTGGCGTCGTCCACGCTGGTGGAAGGCACGGGCCAGGGCGTCCAGAATTCCGCCGGGTTGAGCAGGTGTTCCGAGAGGGCGCGGAGATGTTCTGGCCCGGCCAGGTCGCTCAAAAAGGGGTAGAAACAGACGGCGGCTTTCACGCCGGTGCGCTCCATCCTTTTGGGGTTCACGTCGCTGAACATGCCGCTGGCCTCGTCCCACATGAAGCGGTGGACGGCGGCGCGAGTCCGTTCGGCGCGGGCTTGCCAGCGGGCGGCTGCCTTTGGTTTGTTTAGCTGCAATGCAATGTTAGATAAAGCGCGATAGAGTTCGTACATGTAGCAGGTGGCATCTACGCCCTTGAGCCGGAACGACCCCCAGTCGTCGGCGTAGCGGTTGACGGCCTGGTAGCGCGACATAAACTCCTGGCCGGTTTCGTCCTGGCCGATCACGTCGAACAGGCCGCTCTTCTCCCGGTCGCGCTTGCGCTCGAAGTAGCGGGCGTAGCGGCGTAGCGGTTTGTAGATCGTTTCCAGCGCCGTCAGGTCGTTGTGGAGGAGGTAGAGTTGCCAGACGTTGCTCCAACGGGCGTGGTAAAACGCGCCGCCGGTGGGTCCGGGCGCACGTTCGCCGATCTCGTTGAGGGTGCCGGGCAGCCAGCCGTTGCGATGCTGGGCGGCGAAAAGGTTGCGCAGGCTACCCCAGGCGAAGGCCGGGTTGTGCCGCCAGCTCTGTTCGCGCATGTGGGCGTGGGCACTGTAGCTGATGTGGTTGCGGAAGTAGCCGATGCCTTCCAGCACGCAGGGCTGGCTGAAGCCGCCGACCTGCGCGTCTACTTCGTGGATGTGCTGCTGGTACCAGCGATACCAGTAGAACGTGTTGAGAAAGGGATCGGCAACCTGGAGTTGGGGCACCGCCTCAAAATACCCCTGCCAGGCCGCAGCGCTTTGCTCAGGGGCATCCGCCCCGATTGTGCCCAGGCCACGGACGCATGTTTCTTCATCAAAACCGAGCGCCGCCCCCAGGGCAAACACGATTGGCTGGCCCGCCGCGCCCTCCAGCTGCCAGTGCAGGGACATGTGCAGGTTGCCCGCTGGGAAGGTCGCGCCGTTGCGCGTCTCGGTCACGCCGACGTTGATCCTGGACTCGTTGGGCAACGAGTCGCCGCGCCACTTGTCGAGCAGGGTGCTGAAGCGCCAGTCGGGGTGCCAGTGGTGGCCCTCGCTCAGGTTGATGCTGTACGAGTCGGCGGGGCGCATGCCGGAAAGGGCGACGTAGACCGGTGGAGCCGTGCCAACCCAGCCGGGCGGGGTGTCGCGCCGCCAGGTGTAGCGGATGTGGCCGTCGTGGTAGCCTACATCCTCGGCTCGCTCGCCGCTTTCGCGTTGGGGCTGCCATGTCCAGGCCAGCAGATGCAGCGGGCCGGGGCGCTCGGAGCGAATTTCCACACGGGACACAAACACGTCGGGGCGCAGGTTGACTTTGGTTTCAACCAGACTGATGCCCGGCCCGCTGAAGTGGTGTTGCAGCCGCTCGGGCCGCCACGAGCGCCGCTCTAGCCGCAGTGGGATGGAACCGCCGTCATCCAGCAGGGTGAAGGTAAACAGGCGCGGGATGGCGCTGGTGCCGAGATGCACCTCATCCCAGAAGCCGGGTGAGTCGGGCCAGAGTGGGGCAGGCGGCGCGTAGACGCTGGAGCGCCCGCCGCCAACGTACCATTTGTCGTCGCGTTCAAGATCAGGGAGCATATATTTTACCGCAGAGAACGCCAGATGTTGCACCGCAGAGACGCGGCGGGCGCGGAGTGTGAAACGTAAAACGTGAAACGTGATACGTAACTCGTAACTCGTAATTCGTAACTCGTAATTCGTAATTCAGATCATCTTGTCATCTTGTCATCTTGTTATTTCCGATCTCCGTGTCTTCTGCGTCTCTGCGGTGAACTACTGCCCGGCAGTCTTCCGCACCAGTTCGATGTAGTAGGGGATGAGCGCGGCTAAATCTTCTGTGCCGTGGCCTGCGGCGGTGGCGGCGGCGAAGGAGGCCAGGGCAGCGCTGCCGGTGGGCGTAGGCACGCCATGCAGCTGGGCGGTGGCCGTCATCGCCAGCAGGTCTTTGCGCACCCCGGTGACATCGAAGGCCACTGGCTGCTGTTCGCCGAGGATCACGGGGATTTTTATGCGCAGGGCACCAATGCCCGCCGGGCTATCGGCAATCAGGTCGAGCATCTGGGCCAGGTCGAGGCCCGCCTGGCTGCCGAGGGCCAGGCTTTCGGCCAGGGCCTGCCAGTAGATCGCCATGGGCATGTTCAGCACCAGTTTCATGGTGGTGCCGCTGCCGCTGGGGCCAACGTGGGCCACCCGGCGGCACAGTGCCTCAAGCACCGGGCGGGCACGCTCCACATCTGCCGCCGCGCCGCCGACGAGGGCCAGCAGTTGGCCGCTGCGGGCCGGGCCAACCGTGCCCGACATGGGGGCGTCTAGCAGGCTCGCGCCCCGTTCGCGGGCCAGGGCAGCGACCGTGTGGATGGTGCTGGGGCGGATGGTACTCATCTCGATGAAGAGCTTGCCCGCTACTTCGCCCGCCAGCAGGCCGCTGGTGGGGCTAAAGACCGCTTCCACCGCCCCGTCGTCGGTAAGCATGGTGAAGGTGAGGTCGCAGTGGCTGGCGAGGGCGGGCAGTGAGTCGGCCTGGGTTGCGCCCAGGGCCAGCAGCGGCGTGGCCCGGCCCGGTGTGCGGTTCCAGACCTGCACTGCAAAGCCGCATTCGAGCAGGCGCGGCACCATGGCCTGGCCCATGCGCCCCAGGCCCACAAACCCAATTTGCATCGTGGTTACTCCGTTGTCTGGCTCTCACAAAGGCACGTTGTAGCTCTCACAAAGGCACAAAGGCACAAAGCAGTCGCGTTGTAACATCAGCTGGCGCACCTGCGCGTGCTGTGGCAAGTGATACCTGTGTATGGCTCGGGCAAAGCCGCAAATACAACAGCTTCATTTTGCAGACAGCTCAATCAGCCAATCAGCCAATCTGCAATCTGCAATCAAACATGGAGGCAAGTATACCACGGGGTGGCGAGAGGAGGAGGTTGAGATGCTCATCATCTACGGCAAACGTGAGCTAACGCACATAACTGGTAATTCGTAATTCGTAACTCGTAACTCGTAATTCGTAATTCTACCTTTCCGCAGTAAAGCGGCTCACGGCAGAGCCAGCCGTTCGTGGAGCAGGGGCAATGGTTCGCGGAAGCGCTGTTCAATCTGTTCCGGGGGCATGGGCCTGCCAAGGCCAAAGCCCTGGCCAAACATGCAGCCAGCGTCGAGCAGCCACTGGTGCTGGGCAGCCGTGTTTACTCCTTCGGCCACCACTTCAATCCCCAGGCTCTGGCTAAGGGCGACAATGGCCCGCACCACGCCCTCGTCGCGGGCGTCCTGTTCAATGCCCTGCACGAAGGAGCGGTCAATTTTCACTACATCCACCGGGAGGCGCTTGAGGTAGGCCAGGGCAGCGTGGCCGCTGCCAAAGTCATCCAGGGCTACCCGCATGCCCATGCCGCGCATTTGCCCCAGCAGCTGGTGCGCCATTTCTACATCCCGCATCACCGCGCTTTCGGTTACTTCAATCAAGCTGTGTTCAGGCGGGGCATGAATGTCTTCCAGACATCTACGGATATATTCCGTAATGTTTGCGTCGTGGAGTGTGCGGGCAGAGAGATTGATTGAAACATAGCAGTGAATGCCGCTCTCGTGCCAGGTGGCCAGCTGGTGCAGGGCCGCCCGCAGCACCCAGCGGTCAAGTGCCCGAATGAGTCCCCGTTCTTCGGCCAGGGGCACAAACTCCCCCGGCAGCAGAAGGCCCCGCGTCGGGTGGTTCCAGCGCACCAGGGCCTCCACACTCACAATCGCGCCATTGCGCAGGTCAAGAATCGGCTGATAGTAGAGCGTGAGACTGTCGCTATTGATGGCATGGCGTAGTTCAGCCTCCAACTGCAATTGATCCTGATTGTAGGCGCTCAGCGAAGGGTCAAAAAAGATAAAGCGGTCGCCTTCTGTTTTGGCCTGGTACATGGCAATATCGGCAAATTTCAGCAAATCCTCAAAGCGGGTGCCGTTGTGCGGGGCGCAAACAATGCCCACACTCACGCCGAGGTGAATGGGGTGGCCGCGCAGGCTGAAGGGCTGCCGGATCTGGTCAATCAGGCGCTGTGCAATGCGGGCGGCTTCATCGGTTTCGTGCAAGTTGGGGAGCAACACGGCAAACTCATCACCGCCAAGCCGGGCCAGCAGGTCGTCGCTGCGGAGTTGGCTGCGCAGGCGGTTTGCCACCATCACCAGCAGTTCATCACCAGCGTCGTGGCCCAGCGTGTCATTCACCAGCTTAAAGCGATCCAGGTCGAGGTAGAGCAAGGCCAGGCTCACCTGCTGGCGACCAACATCAAGCAAGGCCCGCTGCACACTGTCGTTGAAGCGGCGGCGGTTGGCCAGGGTGGTTAACGGGTCGAAATAGGCCAGTTGCTCAATGCGGGCTTCGTAGGCTTTGCGCTCATCAATATCGCGGGTCACCGCCACAATCTCGCTGATCGCGCCAGAAACGGGGTCGCACACGGCGCGGGCCGAGGTTTCAATCCAAATATAGTGACCGAGTTTGTGGCGCATGCGAAACGTGGTGGTAATCGCCCCGCTGTCGTGAATTTTGCCCCGCCCCATCGCTGCTGGCAGATCGTCGGGGTGGATGATGTCAATTGGTATCGTGCCGGTGACCTCGCCTGGCCCATACCCAAGAATGGCCTGCACCGCAGGCGAACAGTAGTGGCATGTGCCGTCGGGGTCGTGCAGGGAGATAATATCGGTGGCATGGGTGGTGAGCATGCGGTAGCGCAGTTCGCTGGCCCGCATGGTGGCGGTGATGTGTTGCCAATCGGTCGCACGGCCAATGCTTTCGCTGACCAGTGTCAGCACCTCAATATCGCCTGCGCTCCAGCTGCGGTTGGGGTCAAGGCTGTCGCAACAGAGGTAGCTCGGGGTAGTGCTGGCATACAGCAGGGGTACACCCAGCAGGCCACCAATGGCATACTGTTCGAGAAACGCCCGTTCGGTGGCAGCCCGTTCGGGCTGGTTGCTATTCACCGAAAGGTGAACGAGCTGTTGTTCGAGCAGCAGCGCCCGCAGCCAGGGAAGCGCCTTAAGCGACACCTGGTTGGTGAGTCGGCGTGAGGCCAGTTCCTCAGACCGCCAGCTCTGCACCACCTGAATAGTCTGCCAATCGTTATCGCTTTGCACAATGTAGACGCGGGCAACGCCAAGAAAGCTGCCCACCATGGCCAGGGCAGCCAGAATCCCTTCGTCAATCTTGTCGGGTGGGGCGGCGTTGATGCGGCGAGCGACGCTGAAAGCAGCCTGTGCTGGTGTGGTAGCGGCAAAGCTGGGGTGCGTTGTGGCGTCTACATGTGCTGATTGAGAACGATTCATACGGTTGGGAGATGAATTGGGAAGCGTGCCGCAGCAGCCGTCAGGTTATTTTGTCTACTAGCTACGAATATACCGCTGGTCAAGGCGTTATGTTACGATACTCCTTGCCAGTATAGCGGTTGTGTCAATGACACGAGGTACGCGGTGCGGGGGCTTTGGAACACGAAACCCACGAACATGCGCGCAACCCACGAACGATCGCGATCGTTCGCGCGTGTCGCTGGCTTTCGTGCCCGTCACGATCCAAACGCTTGTTCACGACCGCGCACCTCCTGTTCATGGGAACATGTTACATGCAGGGCCATGTTGCCGTCTCTCTATCTGTTTGGCTACACGCTAGCAGCTCGGTTCGAGCTGCATGCTCCAAAAACCGAAGCCCACAACGTTTAACCACTACGGTTGCCCATTCACCGTCTGGGTGCTACTGTTATGATGGGCGAAATAAGAGCATTAGCTCGAAACGGAAAGCGTATGTCGCAATCTCATCTGCTTGTTTGTGATGACGAACCGTCGGTGCTGGCGGTCATCCGGCTTTATCTTGAGCGTCAGGGCTACAAGGTGACGTGCGCCCGCAATGGTGATGAAGCATTGGAACTGGCGGGGAAAGTCGCACCAGACCTGATTTTGATGGATATTCAGATGCCCGGCAAATCAGGTATTGACGCGGTGAAGGAACTACGGGTTGACCCGGCGTTTCAGCATGTGCCCATTATTGGGTTAACGGGCCATGTGCAAGATTACGACTCGCACCAGTTAGTGCAAGCAGGCTTTACCGAAATGGTGTATAAGCCATTTCAATTTGCCGAACTGCATGAAATCGTGGTCTATCACCTGACCAACAAGCAATCATAAGCCACACTGCTCGTAACGAACTGGACATGATCTCCTGCGTTATGCCCATACCCGCAGGCCCTGGCGATCCAGCTGGATGGGAATGACCCGAAAGCTCCCGTTCTGTTGGAGGGCCTGCACCACCTCCTGTTGACGCTGCACCTCCCCATCACACAACAGTGTGAGCGAGCCGCCCGCGCCGCCTGCCCCGTTGACTTTCCACCCCAACACGCCGTGAGTCTGCGCAATGGCAATGGCCTCGCTGGCTTCGCTGCCCACCAGTGCCGGGTGCAGTGCCGCCTGTGCGGCAGTGTTGGCCTGCATGGCCTGGCCCAGGGCCACCCAATCAGCCCTGGCCAGCGCGTCGCGGGCCTGGCGTGCCGCCTGGCGCAGTGGTTCCATTTGCGGTGGGCTGCCGCCATAGCTTTCCAGCCGCCGGATCACCTGTTCATGCACGGCTGAGGAGCTATGGGTTTTGCCCAGAAAGAGCAGTAGCAGCCGATGCTCCAGTTCCCACATGGTGGCTTCGGGCACGCGCAGTGGCGACACGCTGGCGTGCGGATATTCAAACATTTCAATCAGGTTGATCCCGCCGTAGGCTGCACACAGCTGATCTTGAATGCCGCTTTGCAGGCCCATGCGCTGCGTTTCCACCCGGTGGGCGGCGTAGGCAATTTCGTGGGCGGTGTGGTGTTCGCCCCGCAAGTGGCTCAAGGCACCCAGCAGCGCCACACACACGGCAGCCGAGGTGCCAGTGGCAGCTCCGCCCGGCACGCCCGAGGCAATCGTCACATCCACAGCAACTTCGTCTGGCGGTGGTAGTTCTTCCAGGGCCGCCGCCAGCATGCGGTGGCGTTCGGGCACGGGTTGCCCCAGGTCAAATGCAAAGGACTCACCATAGGTTGTGGCGTTGATACGCACCTGTTGCTTGGCGCTGGCCCGAGGTGTGGCGGTGAGCTGCACCCGCACATGGGGCGCAACGGCAATGTTGAACACGCAGCCATATTCGGCAAACCAGGTGTCCGTCCAGCCGCCATTGTCGCAGATGCGAATGGGGGCGGCGCTATTGATGCGAAAAGCCATGTGTTAATAGCATCGGGTGTAGCGCGCCCATATATGGCCGCGCTACACCCCTCTTTTCTCCATCGCCGCCCAATGCAAGGGCAGGGTTTCTTCCATGTGGCGGTCAGCGGTGCGCCATGTGTGGTCGCCGTGTTCCAGCGCGGCCTGGGGCACGCTGTTAGGCACCCCTTTGGCCCGCAGCAGCCGCAACAGGTGTTCGCCCCGGTAGAAGTTGGAACCCCACGGCTCGATATGCTCTGGCCCATACTGAATAAACCAGGCCAGCTGTTGCAGAATAGCCGGGTCGGTTTGGGCAATCAGGCTGGTGGGGCTATTCGCCGTGATGAAATCGTAGTCGCGGGGCAAGTTGAAGGCGGCATCAAACATCGAGTTGTTCAGCACGCCATCACTGGTGCGCACGCTGCGCCCGTCGTCCGCCGCGTAGAAGAAGGTGCCATCGTAGGCCCCCACGCTGACGAACATGTGGGGAGCCAGCGTCGCCAATTTCACCGCCATCATGCCGCCGAGCGAAAAGCCCGCCACGCCCCGCACTGCCGGGAGGGTGCGGTAGGTGTGGTCTACCCATGGCAGCAACTCTTGCAACACAAAGCGGGCAAACTGGCCGCTGCCAATGCCCGGCACATGGGCGGCCAGCTCCGGGGCGCAAAAGTCGGTGAGCATACCAGGCACATGGTTGTCGTCGCTGGAAAGCCCCGGCATCACCAGCAGCATGGGGCCAATGCGCCCTTGCCCCCGCAGCCGTTCGTAGACATCAATAACGGTGGTGCCGCCCCGTGCCTGGTCTTCGTGGGGGTTGATCCATTCGCGTTCGTGGCCCCGCAGCAGGAACAGCACCGGGAAACGGCGCTGGGCGTCGGCATATTCGGGCGGCAGGTAGACGTAGAGGGCCTTTTCAATCCCCAGCACATAGCTGTCAAGGTGCATCAGCGTTGCACGTGAATCGTAATGCGGAGTGGGAGACGTGCGGCGTGGCATCGTGGCCTCCTTGGGTTTCGCCATGTGGTTGTGGCGGCACGCTGGCCGCTCGAACCCAACCAAGTCGTGCTGCTGGGGCTATTTCAAGCTGGGGCCTGATGGGTAGGCACGGCTGCGATGAGCGATGGATGGTGGGGAACCCAGCGCCCCAGAGCCTGCTGAAGGTTTGGGGGCATAATGGCCTTGCCCAAACCTTCAGCACGGAAGGCCAGGAATAGATGAGTGCCGGGCGACAACGCTACCTTAGCGTTGGTATTCGTCTACCCAGCTCTGGACATCGCGTAACCGTTCGGCCTGCAGGTGGTAGCGGCGCTCACGGCCAAAGCGGTTTTCCGTTACTAGCCCAGCATCCAGCAGGATACGCAGATGCTGCGAAATAGCCGGGCGGCTTACCGAGAACGGTGCTGCCAGTTGCTTCACCGGGCGATCCCCGCCGCGCAGGAGATCCAAAATTTGCCGACGGATGGGGTGGGCAATGGCGTGGTAAACGTCGTTTTCGGGCGCGGTGCGACTTTCATTCGCAGGTGCTGTCACAGCATGTACTCCTTGTCAAGCAACAGATCCAACCGTAAGGCGGATTGGATAGAGAACTGTATCGTCATTATACCATTAATTAAGAAAATGCAAGTAGATATTCGTAAAAGATGACAAACCAGTTATGAGATGCCCAGCATGGGTGGCGGGCATCGCTGTGAGCAGGCTCGCCATTGCCCCTGCGGGAGTGAAGAAAAAAGCGATTTGCCAGCCGGGGCAAGGTGTGCTATACTTGTTTGAGTGACCGCTGACAGAAAAGGCCCCATCGTCTAGCGGCCCAGGACGTCACCCTCTCAAGGTGAAGATCGCGGGTTCGAATCCCGCTGGGGTCACCACACGGGGATGTGGTGTAGAGGCCTAACATGCAACCCTGTCAAGGTTGAGATCGCGGGTTCGAATCCCGTCATCCCCGCCAGAAACACCG
>JALONX010000886.1 GCA_025454695.1 Chloroflexaceae bacterium | reverse complement strand
AAGAGAACCGAGAACCGGGCCTGGCCTGAGGCTCCCCGGCTCCTGAGCCTGACGAAGGGGAGCTTGTCTGCCCTGAGCTTGCCGAAGGGTCGAAGGGCTTGTCGAAGGGAACCGAGAACCGCTGAAGATGTGGGAGATGTGCTTAGAACCATACTGCTGCTACAGCCCCCACAGTCCCCACAGCCCGACAACTATCGCCCGGTCACCTTGTCATCTTGTCACCTCTGCTCCACGTCCTCCGTAGTGAGAACTTGAACCTGATACGCTTCTCACGCCCCTGTCAGCCACATGGTAGCGCAACATTATTCTTTTATGCACTTCTATTGCCTATACTGAGGCCACATCTCGATTTTAGATTTTAGATTTTGGATTTTGGATTTTGGATTGGCAGAGCGCAGGTAGCGTGAGACAGCTGCATAGGTTGCAATCTGCAATCTGCAATCTGCAATCCACACAGGGAGGACGTTATGGCTTCACAATGGCGACAGAAAACCGCTGCCCTGCTTGGCGTGGGGGTGCTGGCGGCCAGCGCACTCTTCAGTGGGGTTGCGCCAGCCCAGGCCGCGCCATTCAACGGCACACGCACCACCAGCTTCGCCGACATTGGCTTTGACCGCACATGGACGCGCACCGACGCGGAAACGGTGCGGGGCGGGCGCAGCCTCTACTGGGGGCCAAACCCCTGGTTCGACTACGCCGAATTCTACCGCCAGGGCGTGAATGGCCTGCGCACCGTGCAATACTTCGATAAGGCCCGTATGGAGATCAATGACCCCAACGACCGTTCCTATCAGGAAGGCGTGAGCAACGGCCTGCTGGTGAAGGAGATGGTGAGCGGTCGTGCCCAGTTGGGCAATGACCCCTACGACGCCTATGAATATGGCACTTCTGATGTGCCAGTGGCTGGCAACGAACGCAAAGACAACCCCAATGGAGCAGGTTACCGGGCCTTTGCCAACGTCGCCACCACCGACAACGACTACCGCGACCCGCAGCGGCTGGGCCAGCGTATCAGCACCAATATTGATCGGGCGGGCAACCTGAGCCAGCGCACCGAGTTAGCCCTGCCGGAAACCGAGATTGTGCAATACAACAGCGTGACGGGCCATAACATTCCCCGTGTCTTCTGGGATTACATGAATTTGCAGGGCCGCGTGCTGGTCAACGGGCGGATCGTCACCGGCCCCGTGGTGGATTGGCTGCCCACGATGGGCCTGCCCATCACCGATGCCTACTGGACGAAGGCCAAAGTTGGCCCGGTGGAGAAAGATGTGCTGGTGCAGCTCTTCGAGCGCCGGGTGCTGACCTATGTGCCCGATAACCCGGCAGGCTTTAAGGTGGAGATGGGCAACGTGGGCCAGCACTACTTCCAGTGGCGCTACCCCCACCTGGGCACACCCTGGAACTCGCCCGACCCCACCCCGCCGTTGATCTATGCCTCGAACGTCTTTAACCAGGAGAAAAAATACTGGGAACTGGTAGTGTCGCGCTTTTCTGCCGGGCAAACTGGCCCCGTGCCACTAACCACCGACCGGGCCGAAAGCGTGGCCTTCTCCTACCGCCGCTCCTATGACCCGACCCAGACCCGTATTTTGATCGACTCTCGGCGGGGCGATGGCGAAACCCGCCAGATTTACGAAATTGACCCACAATACATCACGACTGGTCAAGCACCTGGGGGCTTAAACTCGCCAGCCCGCCGCTTCAGCTTCACCGATGGCACGCCGCCACCGAGTGGCATCTGGCCGGGGGAACTGCCCGACCGCAAAGTGAATGAATACAACGCCAGCTACTCGCCAGACGGAACCAAAGTGGTGTTCATCTCGGAGCGCAGCGGCAAGCCAGAACTCTGGATCGCGCCAACCAATGGCAACAATCCACGCCAGCTCACCAGCAACGGCTGCGTCAACGAGGTGCCCACATGGTCGCCAGACGGGCGGACGATTTTCTGGGAAAACAACTGCACCGGCAGCTTCCAGATCTACCGCGCCGATATGAGCTACCAATTCAGTAATCCAGTGTATGTTGAAGCGAAGCTGGTGAACCAGAAGCAGCTGACCAACAACCCTGGCGACAATCGCTACGCCCGCGTTTCGCCCGATGGCCAGACGATTGCCTTCGCCAGCAACCGCGACGGCAACTACGAACTTTACACCATGGCCAGCAGTGGCGGCGGCGAAACCCGGCTTACCAACAGCGGAGGCGACGACGACGCGCCAACCTGGAGCGCCGACGGCAGGCAACTGGCCTTTGCCAGCAACCGCAGCGGTACATGGCAAATCTACCTGATGCCCGACCTGCGCAACCCGGCCAACACCACCCTGATCTCCGACCACCAGGGCGAAAGCCGCTGGCCGCTCTGGGCGCAGTAAGCTGACACGATGACCGGGTGACAGGGTGACGCACATGTAGCAAGTCTTATCTCTAGTATGTAGGGTAGTCTTTTATCCGCAGATTACGCAGATTACACAGATTAGCTCAGGCCCAATCTGCGTAATCTGCGTAATCTGCGGATGATATATGTTTTACGGCTCTTGGATCGTTACCGAGCGCTCGTCAACCGGGGCGTTGTTGAGAAAAAAGACAATGCGGTAGGTGGTAGGCGGCAGCGGTTCAGCGGTGGCACTGCTGGCAACAGTGCCCACAATATCATCGGGCGTGGCGCTGTTGAGTGTGCCACTGGTATCGAGCCAGTCCAGGCGCTGGCCATT
>JALONX010000885.1 GCA_025454695.1 Chloroflexaceae bacterium | reverse complement strand
GAGAATTGAGCGTTGAGAATGGACAGAGTTCGAAGCTGCTCTTTCACGGGCAGTCATACCGCAGTTCCCAATGAGCAACATTACAACAACCGCGAACTGCAACCTGGTTATTGTTTCTCCAATCTCCAATCCCAATCTCTAATCTCCAATCTCCAAATCTCCAGTCTCCAATCCCAGAAGATGTATAATCGTAGCGAATCGCCGTTCAGCAGAAGGAAGGTTGCCATGCGTCTCGATTTTGCCAGTTACCCCTACGCCTCCCGTCGCACGCCACTGTTTGCCGTGAATGGCGTGGTGGCCACCAGCCACCCCCTGGCGGCCCAGGCCGGCCTGGCCATGTTGCAGGCTGGCGGCAGCGCGGTAGATGCCGCCGTTGCCACTGCCGCCGCCCTCACGGTGCTCGAACCAACCTCAAATGGCATTGGCGGCGACGCCTTTGCCCTGGTGTGGGATGGCGCAAAGCTCCACGGCCTGAACGGCTCGGGCCGCGCCCCCGCCGCCCTTTCCGCTGAACTAGTGCAATCCCTGGGCCACAGCTCCATGCCCTGGACGGGCTGGCCCACCGTGACGGTGCCTGGCGCACCCGCTGCCTGGAGCGATCTGCACGCTCGCTTTGGCAAACTGCCCTTTGCCCAGGTGCTGGCCCCGGCCATTGCCTATGCCGAACGGGGTGCAGCCGTGCCGCCGGTGGTGAGTCGCTTCTGGGCGCAGGCCGTGCATGCCGCCCGCGAACGCACTGGCCCTGAGTTTGCCGGGTTTCTTTCTACCTTTGCGCCCGGCGGTGCCGCCCCGGCCACCGGCGAGATCTTCGCCAGCCCCGGCCACGCCCGCACCCTGAGTCTGCTGGCGGCCCAGGGTGCCAGCGCCTTCTACCAGGGTAAAGTTGCCGAGGCACTGCTCGACTTTTCCCGCCGCACCGGGGGCTACTTCAGCGCCGATGATTTGGCCAACCACAGCAGCACCTGGGTGGAGCCGATTAGTGTGGACTACCGGGGTTACACCGTGCATGAAATCCCGCCCAACGGTCAGGGTCTCGCCGCGCTGATGGCCCTGGGTATGCTCGACGGCCTTGATCTTGCGGCGCATGGGCGCGATACGGCGGAGGCGTTTCACCCCCAGATCGAGGCGATGAAACTGGCCTTTGCCGACGCCCACCGCTACATCGCCGACCCCGAGCGGGCCGAGGTGCCGACAGCGGGCATGCTCAGCGCGGGCTACCTGGCCCAGCGCCGGGGGCTGATTGGCTCGCGGGCCATCAAGGCCGAGCCGGGCGACCCGCCCCGCGGCGGCACGGTCTACCTCTGCGCGGCAGACGCCGACGGCATGATGGTGAGCATGATCCAGTCCAACTTTGCGGGCTTTGGTTCGGGGATTGTGGTACCGGGCTGGGGCATTGCGCTACAAAACCGGGCCACCGGCTTTCGGCTGGAAGATTGGCACCCCAACCGGCTCGAACCGGGCAAACGCCCCTTCCACACGATCATCCCCGGCTTTCTCACCAGAGGTGGAGAGGCAGTCGGGCCATTCGGCGTGATGGGCGGCCACATGCAGCCCCAGGGCCATGTGCAGGTGGTGGTCAACACGGTGGACTACGGGATGAACCCCCAGAGTGCCCTGGACGCACCCCGCTGGATGGTGGAGGGCGACGCCGTTTTTCTGGAACACGATGCGCCAAAAACCGTGCTGGAGGGGCTGGCGGCCCGGGGCCACAACGTGCAATACGCCGCCGAGCCGGGCGGCTTCGGCTTCGGACGGGGCCAGATCATCTGGCGGCTGCCCACGGGGGCCTACGCCGCTGGCAGCGAACCCCGCTGCGATGGGGCGGTGGTGGGGTGGTGAAACCGAGTTACGAGTTATGAGTTATGAGTTATGAGTTATGAGTGAACACAGTGCTGCGTAACACCAGGGAAATAAAGGAAATAAGGGGAATTATAGCCTGATGCTCAGGATTATGTTCCTCATTTCCTTTATTTCCTTTACAGTTCCGTCACTCGCCACTGGTCTGGCTCCGGTCTCCGGTCGTCGGTCTCCGGTCAGCCGCCAGGCAATCGTCAATCGTTAATCCTATGCATGAATCCATCCATCCTCAAACAACCATTGGCCATGTACATCTGAAGGTGGCCGACCTGGAGCGGGCGGTGCGTTTCTACACCGAGGTGCTAGGCTTCGAGGTGATGCTGCGCCTGGGCAGCAGTGCAGCCTTTCTCTCGGCGGGGGGCTACCATCACCACATCGGCCTGAACACCTGGGAAAGCGCCGGTGGCCCGCCGCCCGCCCCCGGCACTACCGGGCTGTACCACTTCGCCATTCTGCTGCCTAGCCGCAAGGAACTGGCCCGCACGCTGCAACGGCTGCTGGCCCACAACTGGCCGATTGACGGCGCATCCGACCACGGGGTGAGCGAGGCGATCTACTTCCGCGACCCTGACGGCAACGGCATTGAAATCTACCGCGACCGGCCCCGCGAGGAGTGGCCCACCGATGATCAGGGCCAGTTCACCATGGGCAATCACCCGCTGGATGTTGCGGGGCTGATGGGGGAGGTGGCGAAATAACCTTTTTAGGGGATACAGAGTTTGAGCGCAGACCGCCATGATAAGGATGGCGAGCATTTTATTGCAATGCCTACGCTCACAAGCTACAATATCAGTAAAGTCGTTCAGAGTATATGCCAAATGGCTAGAGCTTGCCCATGCACATCATCACTCGAAAACGGCTTA
>JALONX010000884.1 GCA_025454695.1 Chloroflexaceae bacterium | reverse complement strand
CACATCCAGCACACTCCCTACCATGTCATGCAAATCAGTTGCGGTGCTGATGGCGGTAACAACAGCATCAAAAGCGTTGAGGCGCTGGCGGTGGCTTTCGGCCTCGGCGTAGAGTTGGGTGTTTTTCAGGGCGGCGGCGGCCAGGGTGCCAAAGGTGTGCAGCACCGGCAGGTTGCACGAGCGTAGTGGGCGCCAGTCGGCATGCTCGGGTTGGGGGCCAAGGTTCAGCAGTTCCAGCACGCCGTTGGTTTCGTTGCCCACCCGCAGCGGCACCGCTACTACGGTGAGGGTGCGGGGCAGCTGTTCGTGCAAGCGCTGGAAAATGGCATGTTCCCTGGTGCTGTTGCGCCCGGTGAGGTTGCGGTAGCCGTGGGCTGTTTCGCGCAACATTGGCCCGGTTTGGAGCAGGGCTACCCCGGCCAGGCCACCTTCGCTGGGTGAGCAACTGAACTGGTGCAGACTCGCCAGCGTTTGCGGGTCAAGCGGCAAGCCGTGGGTCGAAGCGATTCGCAGGCGGTTGTTGCGCCGGTCGTAGAGCCAGAGGATGCCCGCCTGTACCGATGGTAAAGTCTCGACTACCTGCGAAACCAGATGGGGAATGAGTTCGTCCGGGTTGCGCACGGCAACCAGATAGGCGGAAACCTGTAGCAGGCTGGTGAGTTGCGCGCTGGTTTCGTCGGGCAGGGTTACTTCGGGCACAGCAGCATGGCTCACCTCTGCCACAGGCGGCGGGGTTGGGTCTGCTGGCGGTAGATCGAGTTCCGCCTCGCGCTCGGTTGGCTCCCCAACGGGAAGCCAGAAGTCGTGTTCGTCAGCGTTCATCATGTCCACGCCAGGTCTGCGACCAGGCGACGGCCTGGGCAATGCCTTTGTCCAGGGGCGTCTGGGGCACGTAGTGTAGCAGTTCGCGGGCCAGGGCAATGTCGGCCACGTAGTAGCTCACTTCGCCAGGGCGTTTGGTGGGCAAGGCGTGAATGGTTGGTGTAACACCGAGGGACTCACCCACCAGTTCAGCCATGCGTACCAGCGTGTTGCCTTGCCCGTAAGCCAGGTTGATCGTTCGGTTTTCCACCTGGCCATCTACCAGCCGTTCCATGCCGCGCACCACGCCCTCGACACAATCGTCTACATAGGTGAAGTCCAGCACTTTTTCCTTGCCATACACCGTCACCGGCTCAGCCCGGCTGATGCGGCGGATGAAGAGCGGGATCACTCGTTCCATGCGCTCGATGTCGTTGTCGTAGCGCCCGTAGACGTTGGAGAAGCGGAAGACTAGGTAGCGCAGGCCGTAGCAGCGGGCATAGGAATAGATCAGCGCCTCGCCGGAGATTTTGCTGGCCGAGTAGGGGCTTTCGGTAAAGCTGAAGTCGGCCTGCTGTTCCTCAGTGATGTAGCGATGGATGTCACCATAGACTTCGCGGGAGGAGGAGAAAATCAGCGGGACGTTGTTGGCCCGGCAGTATTCCAGCACATTGAAGGTAATGGTGATATTCTCAAGGGCCCGGTGCGGCTGTTCCACCAGTTCATGCACTTTGGCGTTGGCCGCCAGATGCACCACGATGTCGCATGGTGGGTAGGGCGCACCGCCAATGCCGCCCGCAAAGTCCCGTTGTGGGGCGGCCAGGTCTTGCAGCAGGGTGGGTATGCGGTTCGTCCAGGGGTTCACCCGCCGGTCAACGCCGAAGACGCTATGGCCGTCGGCGAGGAGGCGCAGAGCCAGGTTGGTGCCTATTTGTCCACTGGAGCCGGTGATGAGCACACGCACGGGTTCTTACCGGGAACGAACGACTCAGGAGTCGTGCAAGTAGGGTTAACGGTTGCACATTATAGCAGCAATTGGGGATGTTGGGTTCACCTGGGTGGCGGGCGAGTGGCACGAGGTGTATTGCTGTCGCCTGCGCGACGGGTTTTTTACACAACGCATGGTGGTGTCGTCTACGCGGTGGGTGTCGGGAAGTTGGCTTTTCGCCTGTGCGGTGGGTGTCGGGAAGTTGGTTTTTCGCCTACGCGGCGGGCGGTTAGGGGCCAGCCCCTAACAACCCCGTTGGGGCCTGACGCCCCAAACCCCCGCACGGGACACTGGACGCTGCGACACGCGAGGTGGTGGATGCCCCACCTGTACCTGTGTAATGCGAGCCCGTCGAGGTCTTTTTTTGATCAACGTCATTCACGTCGTTGTGAAAGCGAATCGTATCGGAAAGCCGAGAGACGTGTGCCACTTTGCACGCTACTGCCACTGGACTCACATACGGGGCTGGGGCGTCATGCCTCAGCCTGTCCTGTCTGCCCTGAGGCCCCCCGGCTCCTGAGCCTGACGAAGGGGAGCTTGCCTGCCCTGAGGCCACCCTGAGCCTGTCGAAGGGCTTGCCGAAGGGAACTTGTCGAAGGGCGGGGTTGTTAGGGGCTTGCCCCCGCTTCGCCCCCACGCAGGCGACACCAAATTCCATTGGGTGGTTGACCGCATGAACGAAGGGCGGCGTTAGCTCTTTTCAGCAGGCGCTGCCCTCACTCATAGCGCAACGCCTGGATCGGGTTCAGCTGCGAGGCCCGGATGGCCGGGTAGAGGCCGAAGAAGATGCCCACGCCAACCGAGGTGAGCGTGGCCAGCAAAATCGCGTTCGTGTCTACCACGGCGCGGGCGTTGGGCGAGAAGTTGCTCAGCACGATGGAGCCGCCCATCAGGCTGAGTACCATCGCCTCCACCAGGAACTGAATACGGATGTCGCCCCGTTTGGCGCCCACGGCTTTGCGCAGGCCAATCTCGCGGGTGCGTTCGGTCACGCTCACCAGCATGATGTTCATAATGCCGATGCCGCCGACGACGAGCGAGATGGCGGCGATGGCACCGAGAAAGATAGTGATCGAGCCGGTGATAGTGGCGAAGGAGGAGACCAGGTCTTCCTGCGTGACCATAGTGAAGTTGTTGTCTTGAAAGGTAAGGTTGTTACGCTGGCGTAGCAGGGCCGTAATCTGGTCAATCGCGGTGTCAATGCTCTGCTCGTCGCGGGCCTGAATATAGACAACGGTGAAATCTACCTTGCGCACCGTGCCCGCTGCTGGTGCGAAGAGCCGTTCCTGGGCGGTGGAGATGGGAATAAAAATCTGGTCGTCTTCGTTGCTGCCGAAGCTGCCGCCCTTTTCGGCCATGGTGCCGATGACGGTGAAGGAGACGCCATTGATGCGGATGCGCTGGCCGGTCGGGTCTTCGCCGCTGGGGAAGAGGCGCTGGCGCACCAGGTGGCCGAGCAGGGCCACCCGCGAAC
>JALONX010000145.1 GCA_025454695.1 Chloroflexaceae bacterium | reverse complement strand
TCAAAGCGGGGATTGTGCGCCTGGTCTTCCGCGATTTCCCGTTGGAGATTCATCCGTCGGCGGAAGTGGCCGCAGTGGCCAGCCGTTGCGCCGCTGCCCAGGGCAAATTCTGGGAGATGCATGCCCGGCTGTTTGAAACTCACGGGGTGGAGTGGGGCGGCGTGCCCAACCGCGACCGCCCGGTGATGCTGGAATTCGCCAAGGCCCTGCAGCTGGATGCGGCGGCCTTTGAGCAGTGCCAGAACGACCCGGCCATCTTGCAAGCGGTGCGAGACGAAGCGGCAGCCGCAGGTCGCATTGGCGTCCGTTCTACACCCAACTTCTTCGTCAATGGGCAACTGGTGATTCGCGGTGCAGCGCCCTTCAGCGACTTCCAGCGCCGCATTGAGCAGAACCGCTAAGGCTCTCACAACGGCACGAAGACACAAAGGCAAAACACAACACAGGCGTGGAAAATCTTGGTGCCTTTGTGCCTTTGTGATCAGCACCTACGATTCGCTGCGGGGCACGCGCACCAGCACAGTGGTGCCCATGCCCGGCGAAGACTCGACCACGAGCATGCCACCAACCTGCGCCACCCGCTCGCCCATACCGGGCAACCCTAAGCCCGGTCGTTCCCCGTCAGCCGCCAGAGCGTCTGATTCAAAGCCCTGGCCGTTGTCCTCGATCATCAGCACCACCTGGTCAGACCGCGCTTCTACAATCAGCCCCACATGGGTCGCCCCGGCATGTTTCTGTATATTTGTCAAAGCTTCTTGCACAATGCGATACAGCTCGATTTCGACCCGCCGGGGCAACCGCCGCTGATCGACACTGGAGCTGAGAAACGCTACCGGGATGTCGCTCTGGCTGCTCCACTGGTTCGCCAGCTGTTCCAGCGAAGGGATCAGCCCCACATCTTCGAGCGCGGTGGAGCGCAGGTTAAGGGCCAGGCGGTGAGTCTCTTTGGCCATCTCCAGGGCGATGCCCTGAAGTGGCGCTATTAACTCTGCCAGTGGGCTACCATGTGCCCGCCCTTCCAGATTTTTTAAGCCCAGCAGCAACCCGGTGGTATACTGACCCAGCTGGTCGTGCAAATCGCGGGCGATGCGGAGCCGTTCCTCTTCCTGGGCCATGGTCAAACGGCGCAATAAAGCACTTTCGCGTCGGGCCGCTTCGGCCTGTTTCAAGTCCTCAATGTCAGTGGCCGAACCAAACCAGCCGGTAATCTGCCCGGCCTCATTCCGCACTGGCATGTTGCGCCCCAGGTACCAGCGGTACACACCGTCGTAACGTCGCAGGCGATATTCAGCCTCAAACACCTGGCCCGCCGCAAGGGCCTTCAGCCAACCCTCCATCAAAGCCGGACCATCTTCTGGATGTACGGCGGCTTGCGCCCCGTACTCGCGTGACTGCTCAAAGCTTAAGCCGCTGTAGTCGAACCAGCGCTGGTTGAAGTAGGTCGCCTTGCCCTCAGCATCATTGGCCCAGACGATCTGCGGAATCGCGTCGGCCAGGGTGCGGAAACGAACCTCAGACTCGCGCAGGGCGGCTTCAGCCTGTTTGCGTTCTGTAATATCGAGAATGGCTGCCACCGTGCGCAAAGGCTGTCCTGTCTCATCCCGTAACAGGCGGGCCATCACGGTAACCCATATCACCCGATTATCCTTACGAATATAGCGCTTTTCGACGTTATATTCCTGGATGTCACCCCGCACCATGGCATAAAATGTTTGAATATCCTGCGCTCGGTCATCGGGGTGGGTCAATTCTGCAAAGGAACGCCCTAACAACTCTTCACGACTGTAGCCCACAATAGTACAGTAGCACTCGTTTACCCGGAAAAATCCGCCACTCCTAACATCTATTTGCACAATACCAACGTTGGAAAGCTCAAACATCGTCCTGAACTCAGCTTCGCTTTGGCGTAGCCGCTCATCGGCCTGTATATACCTGGTGATGTCGTGGAAACGTATCACAAAGCACCCCTCACCTCCGGCTGGTGTGGCAAACAGGCTGTACCAGCCGTTGCCATCGAGGGAAGGCTGTTTCAGCCGCAACGTCTCGCCCTCCAGGGCCACCCGGCTAGCCATGTCAACCCACGCTTCTGGCAGATCGGGCACTAGCTCGCGCATGGTCTTCGTTCGGGCCGCCGCCAGGGTAATGCCAGTTATCGCTTCAAAGGCCGGGTTCACTTCCAGCATACGGTAGTCGCAGGCCCGCCCCACGCCATCGGTGATAATCTGGCACAGGGCCACAGCCTCGTCCAGGGAATCAAAGATCATACGGTAGGGTTCGATAGTGCCATCCATGGGGCATCACTCCAGACTGATACCGGGTCGGTGAAGTCTACCTATGCTCCAAAAAAGAGCATAAAGCTCGCAACGCCATTGGTGCTTTCCTACTTGTGCCGTTGTAAAAGCTAAAAACCGGGCTATCACGCAGGGCGAGTCTCGCCTTTGGGCTGGTGACGTGTGAGCTGCACCGCCCGTCGTGCAAATACCATAGTGCCATCGTTAATCGGGCGCAGCGCAAGACTCAGCACATCTTGCAGATAGTTCTGGTACACGCGCCACGGCTCGCGGGTGCCCTGGCGCGGGAAGATGCTGAGTGACCGTTGAATGTAGCCGGAGTTGAGTGGCACCGCTGGCAGCTCGCCCACGGCACCACGGGGGCGGCGGGGGGTGGCCTGGCTGTAGCCGTGCCGGTTCATGTAGTTCAGCAAGCGGCAGACGTATTTAGAAATTAACTCGGCCTTGAGCGTCCACGAGGCGTTCACATAGCCAAAAATCGAGGCCATGTTCGGCACGTCGCTGAACATCACACCCTTATAGCTCAGCGTCTGCGCCAGCTCAACCGGCGCTCCATCCACCACCAGCTGCACCCCCGGCATCAGCACGGCGTTCAGCCCGGTCGCCGTCACAATAATGTCCGCCGCCAGCTCCTGGCCTGATTGCAGCTTGATGCCGGTGGACGTAAAGGTTTCAATCTGGTCAGTCACCACCGAAGCCTTGCCCGCCTTGATGGCGGCAAACAGATCGCCGTCGGGGGCCAGGCACAGCCGCTGATCCCAGGGGTTGTAGCGTGGGCCGAAGTGCTTTTCCACATCATACTCAGGGCCGAGCTGATCCTGCACCAGCTTCAACAGCGTCTTGCGAGTGAACCTGGGCATGCGCTGCGCCAGCTGATAGGTGTACATACTGAGCAAAATCGCCTTCCAGCGGGTCAGGCGGTAGGCCAGGTCTGCCGGGAGCAGCCGTTGCAGCCGGGCCGCTAGCAGGTCGTGCGACGGCAACGCCGCTACGTAGGAAGGCGAACGCTGCACCATGGTGATGTGGGCGGCCTTGTCGGCCATGGCCGGAATCAGCGTCACGGCGGTTGCGCCGCTGCCAATCACCACCACGCGCTTACCGCTGTAGTCCAGCGTTTCCGGCCACTGCTGCGGATGCACGAGCGTGCCGTTGAACTGCTCCAGGCCAGGCCAGCTGGGCGTGTAGCCACTGGCGTAGCTGTAGTAACCGCTGCACATCATCAAAAACTGGCACGTGAAACGGGCCACGCTTCCGTCGCTTCCCCGCGTCGCCTCCACCGTCCACATGCCATCGGCAGAAGACCAGGACGCATGCTGCACCCGGTGCTGAAAACGAATATGGCGGTCAATGCCATAGGCCGCCGCCGTTTCGCGCAAGTACTGGAGAATAGTGGGGCCGTCGGCAATGGCGTTGGTGCCGCGCCAGGGCCGAAAGCTGTAACCCAGGGTATACATCTCGGAGTCGGAGCGCACACCGGGGTAGCGGAACAAGTCCCACGTTCCGCCAAGCGACTCGCGCCCTTCCAGAATAGCGTATCGTTTGCCGGGGCACTCCTTCTGCACATAGTAGGCGGCACAAATACCCGAAAGGCCTGCGCCGACAATCAACACATCTACATGTTCCGTCGTCATCATATTGCTCCTCATTTGCCACAGAGGACACAGAGATCACAGAGATGCCAGGTGGACATGCAGCTATGCCTCTGAGCATACGTGTGCGTTGTTACAGCAAGAAAAGTCTTTACATTATATGCCTTTCACCCATGTCTAACAAGCTCAGAGCGAGTAACGAATGACGAGTGATGAGTGACGAGTGACGAGTGATGAGCGTTACGGATTACGCATTACGTTTCACGAGACGGTTCTCGGTTCTTGGTTCTCGGTTCTGGATTCTCGCTTCTCGCTTCTCAGTTCTTGTCCCACATCCCTGGCACACAAAATGATTAACTCAGATGCAGTTTATGTAATCTGCAATCTACAATCTGCAATCTGCAATGAGGAGTAGCAATATGTGGGGTTGGACAAAACGTTTCGCTGCGCTGGCAACAATGCTGGTGGTTTTGACAAGTTGTAGCCAGCTGGCCGAACTCGGCTCACAGGCCCAGCCCGCCCAGCCGCAGGCCCAGCAGGCCCAGTCCATTCGGCCCACGGTGGCCCCCGCCGCCGACGCGCCGGTGGGCCAGGCGGTGACGGTGGTGCCCCAGGCAACCGCCGTGCTGTCTACGCCCCTACCCAACGCCCCCCAGAGCAGCCAGGCACAGCAACCCGAACGTTCCCGCATCATCACTGAAGTCTACAGTCGGGTGGCCCCTGCCGTAGTGCTCATCAGCACGGGCAACGGGCTTGGTTCAGGATTCCTGATTGACACCAACGGCCATATCGTCACCAACAACCATGTGGTAGCCGACAGCCGCAGCGGGCGGGTACTAGTCTCCTTCACCGACCTGTTTCAAACCGTGGGCCAGGTGGTGGGCACCGACCCCAGCAGCGACATTGCGGTGATAAAGGTGGATCAGCTGCCCGAGGGGGTAACGCCGGTGGAACTGGGCGACTCGAACCAGTTGCAGGTGGGCAATATGACGATTGCGATTGGCAACCCGCTGGGCCAGGAGCGCACCGTCACCGACGGGATTGTGAGTGCGCTTGGCCGCACGATTGAGGAGCCGGGTAGCCAGTATGTCATTGGCGGCGCGATTCAGACTGACGCCGCGATCAACCCCGGCAATTCGGGCGGGCCGCTGCTGAACACGCAGGGCCAGGTGATTGGCATGAACACGGCCATTCTGTCGCAAAGCGGCACCAGTTCGGGCATTGGCTTTGCCGTGCCGGTCAACCTCATCCGCAAAGTCGTTCCGGCGCTGATCGAGCGCGGCCAGTATGACCACCCCTGGCTTGGCGTGGGCACGGGCAACATCACCACTTTCCAGGCCCAGCAGCAGAACCTGCCCAGCGCTGGTGTGATCATCGAGCCGAGCCAGGCCGACAGCCCGGTGGCCCAGGCGGGGCTAACAGGCCAGGCCATCGTCACCGCCATCAACGGCCAGCCTGTCACCTCCTCGGCAGACATGATTGGCTACCTGGAGCTAAACACCAGCCCCGGCGACACCATCACGCTGAGCATTATCGATCTGGACGGCCAGCGCCGCGAGCTGAGCGTGCAGCTGGGGGCACGCCCGCGCACCGAGGCCACCGCGCCGAATCGGTGAGACGTAAAGCCTGAGGCGTAACATGTGAAATTTGAGAACCGAGGTGTGAGGCCGCAAATATGAGGCGTGAAACGTGAAACGTGACAAAACATCACGTTTCACGTTTCAAACAGGTAGCAGAGAAGACGCGCCGCACAAAAACCCTACCGCACCTCACGGAAGCTGTCCGACACCTGCTCCAGCACGGGCCGGTTGCGATCCAGGTTTTCGAGCAGCGTCCACGCAGTGATGTTGTAGAAATGATCCGGCCCTTCCACCACAGTGATGATGTAGGCTGCCTCGATGTTGTCAATCTTGCCCGTCGCTTCAATCCGCAGTGTGGGTAAGCCATTCACCGTCGTCTCCTGCGGCGTCGGCACGTTGGCATCAATCAAGGTGCTTTCGATGTTCTGCGTCACGAGTTGGGTATATTCCTCCAGCGTCGTGCCATCAGGCAGAGTCGTTTTCGGTTCACGGATGACAATAGCGTACTGCTCCAGAATCAGGTTTGCGGCCTGAATATCGGCCTCCGCATTCAGATCGTCCATGGTGCGCCAGGAGTTGGGCACCTCGATCTCAATGGCCCCGTCGCTTGAACTGACCACGCGACCATCACCCGATGTGGCAGGTGGCAGCGTGGCCGACGGGCCAAAGGTGGGGCGTTCAACCTGCAACGTGGGGCGACCAGCAATCGGAGTTATGGTTAACCCCGATTCGATTGTTGAGAAAACCGTGCTCACCTGTCGTCCCAACATTGATAGAAAGCCGACGCCGACCACACCGATAATGCACGCCAGTACAACACAGCCACCACCACCCAGGCCAAGAATCCACCACAACCGGTTGTTGTTTTTGGGCGGCGGCGGCGCGGCAGGCGGGGTGCCTGTGGGCGAACCTGGCGGCATCTGCCCCCACAACGATTGCGACGGCGATGATGACGAAGGGGTATCACTCGGCGGGCTGCCGGGCGGCGGGTTCACCGGTGGGAGACTGATCGGTGGCAGATCGCCAGGTTGGTTCGGCGGCGTGCCTCCGGGCTGCTCGGGCTGTGGCCCTGTGGGCGGTTCAGACGACGATCCTGGCGGCAAACTAAAAGTCATGTCAACTCCTTGTATGAGATATATACCTCTATGGCAAGCACCGTACACGAGAGCTGTGACAGCTATTGGCACACGGCAAAATCGGCCCTGAATAGATGTTGCAACTATACACGATCTTCACTTAGCCAATCTAAAAAAGCGTTACGATTGGATGAAACTCCTGGGTACAACGGCCACCCATCTCAGACAGTTTTATGGTGTAGAGAAACAGAAATTCGTTTCAGACAGAGTATGGGTAAAGACAGCACCGGCCAACCCTACCGCAGCTCACGGAAGCTATCTGCTATCTGCTCTAACACATTGCGACTGCGCTCGAAGCGCTCCAGGCGCGTATATGCGAAAACTCGGTAAAAATCGTTTTCGCCTTCAATCACGTTAACAATGTAAGCGCCTTCTCGCCCATCTCTCGTGCCCACAAGCTCGAGCCGTCGCGCAGGTAAGCCATGAACGGTTGTCTTTTTGGGGGACTGAACATATGTTTCGGTGTTTGTCTGTCTAAAACCTCGAATGACGAGTTCAGTGTAGTCGTCTAATGTCAACCCTACTCGTAGAGACTTTGACTCGCGATAAACAATAACATATTGCGCGTCATACAAATGAGCGGCTTGCAACTCAGCATCTGTGCTCAGGTCATTTGAGGTAAGCCAGGAGCTGGGCACCTCGATCTGTATCGTCCCATCGCTTGAGGTAAGAACCTGGCTAGCGCGACCTGAACCTGATGTCAAGGGTGATTGCGCAGCCTCCGAGGTTGCTTGCAGCCCCAGATTGGTGGTAAAAGCGTTAGTTACCTGAGGCCCCAACAACGACAGGAACCCAACGCTCACCACCAGCGTAATACACGTCAGCACCACACAACCACCACCGCCCAGGCCGAGTACCCACCACAGCATATTATTGTTCTTCGGTGGCGGTGATGCAGCAGGCGGCGTGTTCGGTGGCAGCTGCCCCCACACAAACTGCGGTTGCGACGGTGGTGCTTGCACAGGGGGAGTCGGCGGCGAGTCTGGCGGCGGGAGGTTGACGGGCGGCACGCTCCCTGGTTGCTCCGGCGGCGGCCCTTCGGTCTGCTCCTCGGACGACCCCGCTGGTGGTTCGGACGAAGACCCTTGTGGCATGCTAAACGTCATATCACCTCCTTAACGCTAGCTATGAACTTTGCGATAGAAAACATTCTACCCGCACCAGGTGACACCTACTGGCACACACAAACATAGGCCCGGCCAGATGGCTGCAACTATACACGATTTTTAGCCAGTGTATGTTAAAAAAGCGTTGCAGTTGAATGACACGCACCGCCGCGCATGCCGAGGACGCAAAGGATGATTAACCTTCACTGTCAAGCATACCGAGGAAACTGAGTCAGAAAAGCTTGCGCAAAGCCTGTTCTGCCTGGCCTGCCGTTCGTCCCTTCGATGCCGGTTTCCGAGCTTGACGAGGAGCAGGACAGGCAAGCTCACGAACCGGGCAGCCGAAGGGAGCTTGTCGAAGGGCCGCAAAGTCGCAAAGCCATCTATTATCTCTGCCCCAAAACCTCCGCGCTCTCCGCGTCCTCAGCGGTGAACAAAAAACCTCTGCGTGCTCCGTGCCCTCGGCGGTAAAATTTCAGGAAACACGCATCTGGCCCAGGCTTGCCAGCAGCGCCGCGCCGGTGCGAATGCCCTTAAAAAACAGCTCCAGCTCAATATTCTCGTTTGGCGCATGGTTGGCTTCGTCGTGGTTGGCATAGGGGATCACAAATGCGGGCACGCCCAGAATTTTTGTCCAGACATACTCGGGCAAACTGCCGCCCAGGGCCGGGATCAGCAATGGCTCCTCGTTTCGGGCCAGCCGCAGGGCCTGGTGGAGCGGCGCGGTAAACGGCGAGTCGAGCGGGGTAGTTGAAGGATCCATGCCAGCGCCCCGCACAAACTCCACCTCCGGGGCGTGGCGGCGCACATGGCGCTCAACCTTGTCCAGAATCTCGTCTACCGTCTGGTTTGCAATCAGCCGCATGTCGCACTTGGCAAAGGCCTGATGGGGCAACACCGTTTTGCTGCCGGGGCCGCCATAGCCGCCATGCAAGCCGTTGATGGTGAGCGTGGGCCAGCGCGACAACCGTTCGTAGAAACCCCGTTCCGCTGGCGCATCCAGCTGCCTGAGGCCGAGTTCGGCCTGCACCGCCGCCACATCCACCGGCAACGCCGCCAGGGCCGCCTGTTCCAGGGCGGTGGCGGGCACAATATTGTCATGAAAGCCCTCAATCGTAATCTCGCCCTGGGCATTTTTCATCGTCGCCAGCAGGTGTACCAGCGTCCAGAGCGGGTTGGGAGCCACGCCGCCAAAGTTACCGGAATGCAGGTCGCGGTTTGCCCCTTGCGCCCGCAGCTCAAACGAGGCGATGCCACGCACGCCGAACATGATGCAGGAGCGCCCGCTTTCATGCATCGGCCCATCGGCGGTAATCACCAGGTCAGCTTTGAGCAGGTCGCGCTGTTCGCGCACCACCTGGGCGATGTGGGGGCTGCCCACCTCTTCTTCGCCTTCCAGCAGCACAATCACATTACATGGTAAGCTGCCGTAACAGGCCAGCAGCGACTCAATCGCCAGCAACTGGGCAAAATGCTGGCCCTTGTTGTCGCCCGCACCACGGGCATAGAGCCGCCCGTTTCGCACCGTCGGCTCAAACGGCGGCGAAAGCCATGCCTCCAGCGGGTCGGGCGGCTGCACGTCGTAGTGGCCATAGAGCAGCACCGTGGGCGCACCGGGGGCATCGTTGCGGCGGCCATACACCAGCGGCCAGCCAGCGGTAGCGATGGTGCGAGTCTCCATGCCCAGGGCCTGCAAACGCTCCACCAGAAACGCGGCCACCTCGCCCATGCCCAGGCCGTGGGCGCTAATGCTCGGCATGCGCAAATAGTCGCAGAGCCGTTCCAGCATGGGCTGGCGATTGGCTTCGATGTGGTTAAACACGGCGCTGAGGTCGGGTGTCGGGGTCATGGTGCGTTCTCCTTCGTGTAAACCGGGTTACGGGCCACATGGTACACGATTTCAAAACACAACAGCCGTGGTAGTATGGAGAAAGCAATATATCCGCAGATTACGCAGATGACACAGATGACAGAATTTGGAGAGGAAATCCGCGTAATACGCGTAATCTGCGGATAAACTGTGTCTTTTTCAAATCCACAGATGACACCAATGATGCAGAGTACAAAACAGGAAATCCGCGTAATCCGCGTAATCTGCGGATAAAAATTGAGGTATCCCCAATGACCATTCCCTTGCTGACCGATTTTGAGGCTGCCCGCGCTGGGCTGCTGCGGCGCACGCCGTTTGACGACAGCTCCGACGCGGCCCAGGCCGTGGCTGAGATTATTCGCCATGTGCGCGAACGGGGCGACGCAGCCCTGGGCGAGTACAGCCTGCGCTTCGACGGCGTGGAACTGGCCCAGTTCGAGATTCCCCGCCAGCGGCTGGAGGCCGCCGCCGAGTCGCTCGACCCGGCGCTGCTGGCGGCGCTGCACCTGGCCGCCGAACGGCTGGAGAAGTTTCACCAGCGGCAGGCCCGCAACTCCTGGGTAGATTTTTCCGAAGAAGGGGCGCTAGGCCAACTGGTGGTGCCGTTGAGCCGGGTGGGGCTGTATGTGCCGGGCGGGGCCGCGCCGCTGCCCTCGTCGCTGCTGCACGCCGCCATCCCGGCCCGCGTGGCAGGCGTCGGCGAGATCATCGTCT
>JALONX010000144.1 GCA_025454695.1 Chloroflexaceae bacterium | reverse complement strand
GCGGCGATGGCCGAAAGGATAAACACGCCGCCCAGCGACAGCCCGGCAAATGCGCCCAGGGTTGCGCCCATTGTACCCATAATGAGCGGCATAATCATGCCGAAGCCAACCATAAATGGGCCAACTTTGAAAAACTCGCGTAACTGGCGAGCAGCGACCATGCCCATCTCCAGCAGGAACAGCACCAGCACACCCCGGAACAGCCCATCGGCACCCTGGCTAAAGACCACCGCGATGCGCTCGAAGCCGCTTTCACCAATCACCGCACCGATGATCAGACCACCCAGCAGCAAAATCACACTGCGCCCGGTCAGCGTTTCGCGGATGACCCCGCCAAGCGCATCATCACGGTTGCGCAGGCCCAGCCGCCCCCACAGCAACGCCACAATGATACCCCATTCGGCCAGGGCTGCAAGGGTGGGAATAAAGCCCTCATAGCCGATGTTGGCTGCTTCTACCAGCGAGATACCGGCGACAAATGTTACCGACGAGACCGAGCCGTAGAGCGCGGCGACACCGGCGGCGTTGGCCACATCGAAGCGACCCAGCGTGCGTAGCACAAAGAAGCAAAGTGTTGGCAGAATCACTGCCAGTGCCAATGTGGCAATTGCTGGTAGTGCAAACTCGGCCAGGGTGGTAGTAGAAAGCTCCACACCGCCATTCAACCCGATTGCAAACATTAAGTAGAGACCAATAAACTTGTAAATCGGCTCGGGAAACTCAATGTCACTTTTCACCAACGTCGCAATCATCCCCAGCACAAAGGCCAGGGTCAGTGGGGAGAAGAAGTTGCGGTACAACACCCCCATTGTTTCTGCAAAATCCATCGTTCCTTCCTTACACGCTTTAAGAGGGCGACACTACGATACTGCGGTCTACGATTCGGTTCGCGTTGATGTCACAAGCGACAGGGGCATGACGACATTGGTCAGGCGGTTGGGCTGCGGGCAGCATGGCGCAGCCTGCCAGTTCTTGTGTGAACCAGCGGCAGATAGCAAACGGGGCTAGTCATCTCAACGTCTCCTTTACCTTCTCAATATATGATGATTATATCAGGAAAAAAAATTCGTAAATCTGAGTAATGGATAGTTTCTGCCTGCCCCTTCGGGTAGGCGAGACGGTAGCGAACATACCAGGGGAACGGTAGCTATTGTGCCATGCCATGGGCCATTTGCACCTTGACAGCGCCCCAGGCCTGGCATAGAATCGCTATGCTGAAGATCACATGGATGGAGCATGGTGTGACACACTGCCCCCGCTACAATCTGCGTAGTTTTGGTAGCCGCTGGTGGTTCACCTTTCGTTAGGGGCCGCGAACGCTGGTTCGTTGCCCCTGGCCTGCCTCGCCCTGTTCCCTGTTTCGCATGGTCTACCGATATTTTTAGCCACAGAGGACACAGAGAGCACAGAGAGTAATGGCTGTGTGAGTCTCTGTGTCCGCTGTGCGCTCTGTGGTGAACACATAATGAGGTTGCTATGAAGGTGCCATTAAGCTGGCTCAAAGAGTTTGTTGAGATTACCCTGCCCGTGGAGGAACTGGCCCGCCGCCTGCCACTCTACGGTATTGAGGTTGCCTCCGTCACTTATATTGGCGTGGAAGGCTCCGAGTTGCCCTGGGACGCCGATAAAATCCTGGTGGCCAATATTCTGGAGGTGAAGCCCCACCCCAACGCCGACCGCCTGGTGCTGGCCGAGGTGGACTACGGCGGCCCCCAGCCCCACACCGTCGTCACCGGTGCGCCTAACCTCTACCCCTACAAGGGGGTGGGCCGCCTCAACCACCCGCTCAAGGCGGTGTTCGCCCGCGAGGGTTCGCGGCTCTATGATGGCCACGTCGAGGGCAAGGTCATCACCACGCTGAAGGGGCGGCCCGTGCGCGGCGTGATGAGCGATGCCATGCTCTGTTCCGAGAAGGAACTAGGCATCAGCGAGGAACACGAGGGCATCATCTTTCTGGAAGACGATGCCCCGGTTGGCATGCCCTTGCGCGATTACCTGGGCGAGGTGGTGCTTGAAATAGAACTCACGCCGAACTACGCCCGCTCCCTTTACATCGTGGGCCTTGCCCGTGAAGTGGCTGCCATCACCGGCAGCAAGCTAACGCTGCCGGTGCCGCAGGTGCATGCCGAAGGCCAGCCAATTGCGGGCCGGGCCGCCGTCACCATTGACGAGCCAGACCTTTGCCCCCGCTTCACCGTCGGCCTGATTGAGGGCGTGACGATTGGCCAGTCGCCGGGGTGGATGCAGCGCCGCCTGACTCACGCTGGCATGCGCCCGATCAACACGATTGTGGACATTTCTAACTATGTGATGCTGGAATGGGGCCAGCCCACCCACGCCTTTGACGCCGACAAGGTGCAGCAGCGCCACCTGATTGTGCGCAACGCCCGCCCTGGCGAACGACTCACCACGCTGGATGGTAAGGATCGTGAATTGCAGATTGCAGATTTCAGATTGCAGAATGCAGAACAGCCAGCGGACGATCAATCTCCAATCTCCAACCTCCAATCTCCTTCAGAAACTCGCCCGGTGCTGTGCGTCTGCGATCAGTCGGGGCCGCTGGGCATCGCCGGGGTGATGGGCGGGGCCGAGAGTGAGGTGAGCGACACCACCACCAACGTGCTGCTGGAAGCGGCCATCTGGGAACCCGTGCAGATTCGGCGGGTGGCCCGCGCCCTCAAGCTGCCCAGCGAAGCCTCGCGCCGCTACGAGCGTGGCGTAGACTACGAACTGCCGCTGCTGGCCCAACGGCGCTGCCTGGAACTGATGCGGATGCTGGCGGGCGGCACAGTGGCCCAGGGCCTGATTGACGAGTACCCCCGCCCCTGGCAGACGGTGACGCTTGAGTTGCCCGCCCGCGAGGTGAAGCGGATTGTGGGCATTGATCTAGACGCCCATACCATTGCCGATCTGCTGCGCACCCTGGGCTTCACCTGCCTGGTGCATGCCGACACCAGCCGCCTGGGCGACCTGGTTTCGCTGGCCCGTGGGCCGATTGTGCGTGTCACCGTGCCCTCGTTTCGGCAGGATGTGACGATGGTGGCCGACCTGTGCGAGGAGGTGGCCCGCATCTATAGCTATGAGAAGGTGCCCCCCACCCGTCTGGCCGATGAGATCCCCGCCCCCGATGAGCACCCCGACCTGGTGCTGGAGCAGCGGGCGCGGGATGTGCTGCGGGGCTGCGGCTTGAACGAAATTATTACCTACAGCCTGACGAGCATGGCGGCGGTGGCCAGGGTGCAACCCGCTGAAGCGGTGGCCAGCCGCTACCTGCGCCTGAGCAACCCCAGCACGCCCGAACGGGAATACATGCGCCGCAGCCTGTTGCCCACCGTGCTGGAAGCCCTCGCCACCAACCTGCGCGAACGGGACTCGGTGCAACTGTTCGAGATTGGGCGAGTCTACTGGCCCACCGACAAGGTGCTGGCCTGGCAAGCGGAACAGACGCCAGCGCAAACCGGGGCGCTTGCAGCCGACGAGGTGCTGCCCGAGGAGCCGCGCCATGTGGCCCTGGCCCTGGCGGGCAGTCGCAGTGGCCTTTCCTGGCTCGGCGGCAACGACGATGAGTCCTTCGACTTCTTCGACCTGAAGGGCGCGGTGGAAACGCTGCTGGCCCGGCTGGGCCTGAGCGAGCGGGTTTCGTTTGTGCCGCTCACCGATGACGAGCGCTTTCACCCAGGGCGGGCGGCGGCGCTGCTGGTGCAAACCCAGGCCAGCGGGCAGGCTGGCGGAAGTGGGCGCAACGGCGGGCGCATGGAGCTGCTCAGCCAGCGCGTGGGCGTGCTGGGCGAGCTGCACCCGGCGGTGCGCGAACGGCTGGAGCTGAACGTGAAGCGGGCCGTCGCCGCTGAGCTGAACCTGGAATTGCTGATGACCCTGGCCCAGCCTTCGCGCTACACGCCGATCTCGCGCTTCCCGGCCACGGTGCAAGACCTTTCCTTCGTGGTGGCGAACGACGTTTCCGCCGAGCGGGTGGCCGAACTCATCCGGCGGGGGGCGGGCGAGTTGCTGGAGTCGCTCACGCTGTTCGACGTGTACACCGGGGCGCAGGTGGGCGAGGGCAAACGTAGCCTGACCTATAAGCTGGCCTTCCGCGCCGCTGACCGCACGCTCAGCGACGAGGCGCTGGCCAAAGTGCGCCAGAAGATCATCAAGCTGCTTGAGCGCGAGGCCGGGGCGAGTATTCGAGCATGACGTTCACCGCAGAGAGCGCGGAGCCTGCCCTGCCTGCCCTGAGCTTGCCGAAGGGCGCCTGTCGAAGGGGACGCGGAGCGAAGGATAAAAACCTTGCTTCGTTTCCTCCGCGCCCTCCGTGGTAAAAACGTGAAATCTGGTCTTTGCCACCTTTCACGTTTCACGTCTACACTTCGCCCAGGCTCCGGGCCGAAAGCAGCCGCCGGGCCAGCCGTTCGTTGCCCACCAGGTTGGCCAGGTGCTGAATCTGGTAATCTTCGTAGGCCTGGTTGAAGATCGCTACATCCAGTGCAATCACCTTTTGCAGCGCGGTGACGGCCTGGATGCGGCGGCTGCTTTGCTGGGCCACAAACTCACCGTAGGCGAGAATAACATCTAACATCGCCAGGGGATAGCGAATGGGCAGGCCGATTTGCACATGGATCTGGCCGATTTTGAGCCGCTGCCGCACATAGGCTTCGTCATAGTTGCCGCTGAACAGAGCCACAAACCAGTCGCCCACTGCCCCATGCAGGCGCTGCATATCTTTGCCTTGCAAATACTCAGCGGTGTTTTCATGTTCAAGCAAGCGGTTGTAGAAGGCGTCCACCAGCGTAGGGGCCAGTTCGCGGGCCGCACCCTGAAGTTCGCCGAGCAACCCTGCTTCCACCTCCGTCACCTCTAGCATCTCCACCAGTTCTGTGAGCAGGGCCGTGTCCTTTACCGCCCAACTTTTGCGGTTCTGCTGCATGGCCTACCTGCCCTGCTCTTTTTCCTGCAAGCCAAAATCGAGCAGACGGCTCAGTGCTTGCCTGGCCCAGCGGGCTTCCAGGCGGGCCATGCCCAGGTTTGCCCCCGCGCTCAGGTCAAGCGTCAGCAGGCTAAACTCATTGATAGGCAGCACCAGCAAATAGCCCGTATCCGACTTCACAATCGTCTCTTCCAGCTGGCCCTGCTTCAAGTCGCGGGAGACGCGCTGGGTAACGCCGAAAATCGTGGCGGCCACGGCCCCCACATGCTCAACCTGATCCTGGTTGGCCAGGCGCGACGCCAGCACCACGCCGTCAGTTCCAACTGCTACCGCCCCCAATGCCTCGCGCCCCAGGTTATTCAGCATCTGGTCGAGAACGTGGAGTGCCTGGTCTTCGCGGGTTGCCACGTGTGCTTCCTTTCGTGCTATTGCTCGCGCAACAATAGTTGTGAGCTTGTTGTTGTGGGTGCCTTGCTTCGTTTCGATGAATGGGTCATTTTTCATGGCATTTCAACACCAGCCCCGCGTAGGAAATGGTGTTGCTCCGGCATCACTTTATAAAAGTAAGTTTTGGCTACAAGCAATTGTAACATGCGACATGCTTTTCTACAATGATAGAACGGTGCAAATTTCTCCACCTGAGATGATCACGTGTAGTTACTGCTCATCATGCCCACCCCCGGAAACGGCGAGACTCACGAAGGGGCTTTTAAGCCTTCGTGAGTCTCAATGTTTGGCGCTTATTCAGCAAAGAAACAGACTCACCGCAGAGGACGCCAGGGGAGAAAACGTTGCTGCTTCTCCTCCGCGCCCTCCGCGTCCTTCGCGGTGAATACCTACCGACTTACCACCGGCAGGAAGATGCGCGGGGCCTCGAAGCGGATGGTGAAGCCGCTCTCCTCCCGGTCGCCCAGGAAGACCCCTACATCCACCCGGCTCTCGTCGCCGAAGAGGAAGTTGGCCGGAGCCTGTTGCGTCTCTACATCGGCCACGCTAGCCCCAGCAGCTGCCGGGCGGAAGCGCAGCCGCAGTTGCACCGTTTGCCCTGGGTTTAGCTCCGGCGGTGGGTCGCCACCGCCAGGCCCAACGATGATCGGCACGTAGCGTGGGTCAATGCCGTAGGGTTGCAAACGGAAGCGCAAAGGCTGTGGCACGCCCGTGGGGTTGCCGATGTTGATCGGAATGTCCAGGTTCAGCAGGCTCTGAATGTCGGTGATGCGAATGCGCCGCAGATCAATATTGAGCTGGCTGCGCATGTCGCGGTAGCCGGGCTGCTTCAGCGTCACCAGAATGCAGCGGTGCAGGTTATTGCTGGCCGTTGGCGTCCAGGTGATGCAGTAGTTGGCATTGCTCAGCGGCGGCAAGGTCACATTGGTGAGCGACCCCACCGGCGTAAAGCCAATGCCTGCACCAAAGTCGGCTACCGCAAAGTCCAGACTCACCGTCTTGGCCGTTGTCAGCGGGTTTTGCAGCTGCACGCAGATCTGCGCAGGCTGGCCCACAACCGGCGGGCTGGGAATGGTGCTGATCTCCGGTTCCAGCCAGGGCGGGTTCACGTCCGGCGGCAGGTGAACCGGCGGCACATCCAGCTTGCGTATGCCGCCAATCAGCTCGTCGCCGATCCAGCCCTGCACATCAATATGGCAGCCGCTGCCCAGCGACACCGGGTTGGGCGGTGTGACGCGCAACGTCACGTCGCGCACGTCGCTGCCGTTGGGGCCAACGTTGGTCAGCGTTGTGGGAATAACCACCGCCGTCCAGCCGGGGCATGTGTTCACCACCGTCAGGTTGATGTTCTGCACGCTCGGCTTCGGGTTGGCCACCTTAAAGACCAGATCATCTGGCACGCCGGGTCGCAGGTTCTCGGTCACATCCAGGTTGCGGTAGGTGAAGATCGGCTTGTAGCGCGGCGGGTTGGCCCCGCTGTTGTCCTCGATCTTGATGCTGATGCAGTAGTGGCCCGAGGAAACTGGCGTGAAGCTACTGCTGACGATCACGCTGCTGTTAGCCGGAATCACCACCGTCTTCACATCAAAGTCGCTGAAGGTGATGCCGATGCCAAAGCGCTGCGGGCTGGTCTGGAACGAGACCTTGACCGGCTGGGGCGTGCTGCTGCTGTTGGTTAGCCGCACCTTGATGGTGCTGGCCGTGCCGGTGACGAGCGGGTAGGGGTGAATGCTCACTTCCTGCTCGGCGTAGGGTGGCTCGTCGTTGGGCATGGTGATGGGCGGACATGTGACGGGGTGCGTCACCACGTTGCTCACCACTGGCGCTTCGCCCGGAATAAGCAAACCGGCCCGATTACTGATCTGGCGCGGGTTTTTGTTGCACACCGTGTCATACACCAGCACCCTGAACTTCACCGAGCCTGAGGCCAATGCGCCCACATCCCACTGCACCGAGCCATCGGCGGCGAGTGCCCCGCCACCGGTGATGCTATTGGGCACCAGCGTCGTGTCAATCGGCACGCTGTCTACCAGTTTGCCCCGCCGATCTTTGCAGTTGGTGTAGGTGATGGTGTACTCGATCACCGTTCCAGGTGCAACTGCCGTTCCCCCTGCCGGGTTGGCCGTCTTTTCGACTTTGCACTGCGGCGTCGGCGGCGGCACCGGCTGGCACTGGAAGCGGATGTTGTAGGCAACGGCGTTGAGGAAGACCTTCTGGCCGTCGGCGGTCATCACGGTGGGGTTGCCGCTGAAGCCCCACAACTCGCGGCAGCCCTGGCGAATGTTCGAGGCGTGGGTGGGTGAGGTTGGTTCCAGGCCTACTACCAGCACGTCGCTGGGCAGCACGCTGCCTGGTGCGCCAAGGTAGATGCCCACCTCATTCACCGCAGTGGTGTAGAGCTTCACCGGGTCGCCCGCCACGCCATTGTAATGGGTGGTCGTGACGAGCGGCGGGCGCTTCACGCTATCGTTGGGGCCGTGCCAGCCGTTGGGCCAGCCAATAAAGCTGGGAATTTCGCCAAAGAACGAATAGCCGCCTTCGCCCAGGCCCAGCACCGGCTTGTTAGGCAGCAGAATTTTCGCAACGCGGTCGGCAGTGACGGCAGCACTGCCCCAGCTCCATGTGCCCAGATCGCCGCTATCATCGGCGATGATGGTCAGGTCGAACTGAGCGAAGTCGGTGGCGAGAATGGTGGGAATCGGCACCAGCGTTACGCTGTAGCCCGCGCCCTCCAGCAGGGCCTTAAAGCTGTTGGCATCGGCGGCATTGCCCCGGTACACATATGCAATTTTGCCGCTCTCCTGGGCTGGGCGGCACTGGGGCGCATCCAGGTAGACCTGCTTCCATGTCACAGGCCGGTCGTAGAACTGGTTGCTGGGCCAGCCATAGTCAACCGCCTGCGCCACAGGCCACAGGTGATAGACGGCCATGCGGAACTTGCAGGGACTCACGTCAAAACGGTTGTAGAGAATGTCGTACTCCACAACGTCGCTGGTCTCGTTGGTGGTCGCTACACCGTTCCAAACCGGGTCGAAATTCGGGGATGGATCGTAATCGCCGGTACCCTTGCCCTGGCGGGTGCGTTTGGTCTGGCCGGGGATGGGCACCACCTCCAGGGCATAGTCATTCTTCTGGGCCAGGGCGGCTCCGCTTCCATCGGGGTCGAGGTACACGGCCCCAAAGCGGTCAATTTTGCTGCCCTTCGCCCCCTGCATACAGACATAAAGATGGTCGCCGTTGTACTTCAGGTACACCCGGCCAATCGTGCCGCCGGTGTCGTCAAAGGGCTGCACCAGGGCATCGCCAAAGTCGCTACAGTTGCCGTCAATCTTTTCGGGCACGGAGCCAAGCGGGATGGCAATGCCCTTTGGGGGTGGCGTTGGCTGCTGCACTTGGGCCGGGCGGGGGGCGGCCTGAGCACTGTTGCCGAGCAGCAGCAGTACACACGTCAGCAGCGTGAACAGCGTCGTGAGTCGTCTACGGAATGGACGCATACAACCTTCCTTCCTTTGCACCAACCGATAAACCACCAGAGGTTTATGCACGAGTCCGCGCCAACGCAGACTCCGAAACAGCGACGAACCAATCGGCTCAATGCACCTGTATGACAATTCCCTTGTATGAGACTCAACGCAATTTTAATAGAGGATTTGACTATATGCAATGAGATGAATAAAGATTCATCTGAGGGGATTGTGTGAAACGTGAAACGTGAAACGCGAAACGTACTGCGTGCTGCGTACCCCAAAGTCCTGAGTGCTGCGTGCTGAGTGAACACAGTACTGCGTGCGGCATGCTGCGAACTGCGAACTGCGAACTGCGAACTGCGAACTATGTGCTGAAACCTTCGCGTCCTTCGCGTCCTTCGCGTCCTTCGCGGATCGGCTCCGGTCTCCGGTCTCCCGTCCCCGGTCGTTTACTGCAATCGCACGTTCTGGGTGGTGGAGAGGGTTGCGCCTTCGGGGGTGGTGACGCTGAGGCGCAGAGTGTAGCTGCCGGGGGCCAGGCCGTCGGTGTTCCAGATGCCGAGCAGGCCGTTTTCAACCGCGCTGGCCCCCTGGCTCACCGTCTGCCAGAGTTGAGGATTCTGGCCTTCGCCCACTTCGAGGATGAAGGAGCCACGGGCGGTGCCGTTTACAAACAGTTGGCCGCCGCTCACCGTGCCATCGGCGCTAAGCAGTGCCAGTTGGGCCACGTTGGGGTCGGCGGCCTGGGGGGGCGGGCAGAGCCGGGTGGGCTGCTGGGGCACGCCGTTGCGGGCGGCCCAGTCGCGGTATTCCGGTGGGTAAACCGGGAAGGAAGCCTCGCGCACTTCGCCGGGCGGGCTGTAGGAGGCGGCCAGGCATGTGCCGTCACCAGCCACCCGCACGGTCACATACGTCACATCGGGCTGCTGTGGCACCGCACCTTCCACAAACAACTCGCTGATGGGCCGGGGGCAAGCCGGGCTAGCCCGCCCGCCAGTGTCGGCGCAGACGGTTTCTTCCACCACGCCGGGCGGGCGCACAAAGGGCTGCGCCGGACGATCTGCATGGTAGCGCACCATCAAATCATTCCAGATCAAGCCCGCGCCGTTGGCCCCGGCGATCTCTTGCATGGCCGCATTGTCGTTGTTGCCAACCCACACACCAATCGTCACATCAGGCGTGTAGCCCATCGCCCAGGAGTCGCGCCAGTCGTTGCTGGTGCCGGTTTTGGCGGCGGCGGGGCGGCCATCGGGCAGCTCCATCACATTGTTGCGGCCAAACATGTACCAGCGGGCCTGGTTGTCGCTCAGCATGTTGGTGATGAGATAGGCGATCTGCTCGCCGTTCGCGCCCAGCACTTGCCGCCCGGCGTCCGGTGTCCAGCGCTCCAGCACCTCACCCCGGCTGTTAGTCACTTTGACGATGGAGGTGCTAGGCCGGAAGCGCCCGCCATTGCGTAGGGTGTTGTAGGCCGTGCTGAGGTCAACCAGGCGCACCT